>NZ_JBFUCB010000225.1:0-8745 GCF_056405435.1 Rhizobacter sp. P1_G5
GGCTGGTGGCCGTGATGGGCCTGGCCGCTGCGTTCATCCTGCCGGCCACGGCCCAGCCGCAGCTGCCATCCCCCACGCTGCGCCTCACCGATGCCGAGCGCGCGTGGGTGGCCCGGCACCCGGTGGTGCGCGTCGGCACCTCGCCCGGCCTGCCGCCGTATTTCACGTTCGGTGCCAATGCCGAGCGGCCGCAGGGCTACGTGATCGAGCTGATGGACCTGCTGGCCGAGCGCAGCGGGCTGCGCTTCGACTACCAGCGCTCGCCCAGCCAGGCCGTGCTGCTGGAGACGCTGGCGCGCGGCGAACTCGACGCGGCGGCCTTCACGCCCGCACCGGCCGACGGCGAGGGTGCCTTCCTGCACACCCGGCCGATGCTCGGCGCGAACATGGTGCTGGCGGTGCGGCGCGACATCTCCGACGTGTCGCCCGCCACCGAGTTCGGCGGCTACCGCGTGGCCGTCGAGGCGGCCTCGGCGGCCGACGGCCTGCTGGTGTCGCGCTTTCCCGGCGCGCAGGTGCAGCGCTACGACAGCGCCGAAGCCGCGCTGCGCGCGGTGGCCTCGGGCGATGCCGACCTCTACATCGGCTACCGCCACGTCGCGGTGCACTACATCGAGAAGAACCTGCTGGCCAACGTGCAGGTGCGCGGCGGCTTCGGCCCCGGGCTGACGGCGCTCGGCCCGGCCGTGCGGCGCGACCTGCCGCTGCTGCACGCGGTGCTCGACAAGGCGATGGCCTCGGTCACGCAGAGCGAACAGGCGCAGCTGGCGCGGCGCTGGCTGCCCGACGATGGCGACGGCATGCCGCACAGCGTGATGCTGACCGACGCCGAGCGCCGCTGGGTCGATGCGCATGGCCGCATCCGGGTCGGCTACGACGCCGCCTTCGCGCCGATCACGCTGCGCAACGACCTGACGCAGCTGCGCGGGCTGGGTGCCGACTTCATCCGGCTGTCCGCCGGCAAGGTGGGCGTGACGATCGAGAGCGAGATCGGCGGCAGCTTCGCCGAGATGTACCAGCGCGGCATGAAGGGCGACATCGACGTGCTGGTCGGTGCCGCGCGAACCATGCAGCGCCGGCAGGATTTCGATTTCGTCGGCCCGTTCCTGCGCGTGCCCACCGGCATCGTCACGCGCAGCCCCGACGGGCCGCTGGTGACTCGCCTGGGCGAGGTCGGCCACATGCGCATGGCCTTGCTGCAGGACCACTTCCTGATCCCGCAGCTGAGCAGCCGCTACCCGGCCATCCAGCTGATCACGTTCCCGACGCAGGAGGGCGCGCTGCAGGCGGTCGCCGACGGCCGGGCGGATCTCGCGATCGGCAACCTGAAGGTGGTCAACCAGCTGATCAACGACGGCCTGACCGGCCGCGTGCGCGTGACCGGCACGCTGAGCGATGCCGACAGCGAGCTGTACTTCGCGGTGCGGCGCGAGCTGCCGGAGCTCTCGCACCTGTTGCGCAAGGGGCTGGATGCGGTGAGCGCGGCCGAGGTGTCGGACATCGAACGCCGCTGGCTGCTGGGCAGCGGCACGCTGAGCATGAGCCGCGAGCAGGCGGTGCGGCTGGGGGCGGTGCTGCTGGCGACACTGCTGGTGCTGCTGACCTGGTTGCTGCTGCTGCGGCGCGGCAACCGGCGGCTGCGGCAGGCGCGGCAGATCGAGCGCGATGCGCGGCGGCTGGCCGAAGAGAGCACCGCGGCGCGCGGCCGCTTCATCAGCTACCTGACGCACGAGCTGCGCGGCACGATCGGCGCCATCGGCACCGGCGCGCAGATGCTGAAGGACGACCTGCCGCCCGAGCGCCGGCAGCGGCTGGCCGATGCGATCAGCGAATCGGCCGAGGGTTTTCGCAGCTTGCTGGAGACGACGCTGCAGTACGAGCAGCAGTTGGAGCGCCGCGTCGAGCTGCAGCTGGCGCCGACCGAGTTCGCGGCGCTGTGGCAGCAGATGATCGCGCCGCTGGAGCTGAGCGCGCAGGGCAAGGGCCTGGGCTTCCGCGCGACGCTGGAGGCCGACGGCGCGGCACGCGTGCTGATCGATGCGCAGCGGCTGCGGCAGGTCGTCAACAACCTGGTGGGCAACGCGATCAAGTTCACCAGCGAAGGCGAGGTGACGGTGCAGGGACGGCTGAAGGGCGAGGGCACGGCGGTGCAGCTGGAGCTCGACGTGTGCGACACGGGGCCGGGGCTGACCGAAGAGGACCGGCTGCGCCTGTTCCAGCCGTATGCGCAGGGCGTGCAGGGGCAGAAGCTGCGGCAGGGCGCGGGCCTCGGGCTCGCGATCACGCGGCAGATCGTCGAGGCGATGGGTGGGCGGATCAGCGCCGAGGCGGCACCGGGGGGCGGGGCGGTGTTCCGGGTCAGCGCGACGGTGGTGTCGGCTTGATGTACTGCGCCTGAGGGTTGTATCCGTCAGACACCCCACGAGAACGCTTGTTTACATCGTGGAATTGAAATTCCACACATGATGCCGCCGGAACGAATGTTCACCCAACATCGCAAGGAGGCGGCGCCATGGAACTCAGGACGATCTTGAAGACCCCGCGAGTGAAGCCGCTGCTGCGGCTTGCATCGGGGACACCGTTGGCCTTCAT
Organism: Rhizobacter sp. P1_G5; assembly: GCF_056405435.1. Lineage (NCBI taxonomy): Bacteria > Pseudomonadati > Pseudomonadota > Betaproteobacteria > Burkholderiales > Sphaerotilaceae > Rhizobacter > Rhizobacter sp. P1_G5. Next base: position 2,593 of record NZ_JBFUCB010000225.1, read on the forward strand.
GGCGGCGCTCGCGCTGTCGGCCGCACCGGCCTGGGCTGCCACCACCACGCTCGTCGGCAAGGCCAGCGGCCGTTGCATGGATGTCAGCGGCAACAGCACGACGGCGGGCGCCGCCATCCAGATCTACGACTGCCACGGGGGCGCCAACCAGAAGTGGGAGTTCACCGCCTCGGGTGAGCTGCGCACCTTCGGCGGCACCCGCTGCCTCGATGCCAAGGGCCAGGGCACCACGAACGGCACGCGGGTCACCTCGTACACCTGCAACGGCCAGGCCAACCAGCAGTGGCGCTACAACGCCAACGGCACCATCACGGGTTCGCAGTCCGGCCTGTGCCTCGACGTCGTCGATGCCAGCAACGCGCAGCGGGCCGCCGTGCAACTCTGGGCCTGCCACGGCAGGGGCAACCAGGTGTGGAACCGCAGCGATGGCGGCAGCAACGACGCGCAGGCGCCGTCGATCCCCGGCAACCTGAAGGTCGCCAACCTGCAATGCCGCTCGGTCACGTTGTCGTGGTCGGCCTCGACCGACAACGTCGGCGTCGCGTTCTACGACATCTACCACGATGGCCAGGCCATGGCCTCGGTGAGCGGCAGCACGCTCAGCACCACGCTCACGCTGAACCCGGGCGCGCAGTGGGGCTTGTACGTGAACGCCCGCGATGCGGCGGGCAACGTCTCGCAGGCCAGCACCACGCTGCCCATCACCGTGCCGCAGTGCAGTGCCGACACCGAAGCGCCCACCATGCCCGGCGGCCTCACCGGCTCGGTGGCAGGCACCGCCGCCACGCTGCGCTGGAGCGCCTCCACCGACAACGTCGCGGTGAGCGCCTACGACGTCTGGCGCGACGATGCCAAGGTGGGCTCCACCTCGAACCTCAGCTACACCGACAGCGGTCTCGCGGCCAACACCACCTACCGCTATGCCGTGGCCGCGCGCGATGCGCAGGGCAACGTGTCGCAGCGCACCACCAGCATCAGCCTGACGACCGGCAGCTCGTGCAGCAATCCGGTGTGTTCGGTGAGCCAGGTGACGACCGACACCGACATCCCGTGGGGCCTGGTCGCGCTGCCCGATGGCAGCGTGCTCTACAGCCGCCGCGATGCACAGGACATCGTGCGACTGAACCCGGCCACCGGCGCGAAGACCACCGCCGGCAAGATCCCGAACGTGTCGGGCACCGACGGCGAGGGCGGCCTGATGGGGCTCGCGGTGACGCCGGCCTTCCCGGCCACCGACCCGTGGCTCTACGTGATGCACACGACGGCCACCGACAACCGCGTGATCCGCCTGAAGTACGTCAACGGCACGCTGGACACGTCGACCCTGCAGGTGCTGCTGAGCGGCATCCTGCGCAACAAGTACCACAACGGCGGCCGCCTGCGCTTCGGGCCCGACGGCAAGCTCTACGTGGCCACCGGCGATGCGCAGAACGGCGCCAACGCGCAGAACACCAGCGGCCTGAACGGCAAGGTGCTGCGCCTGAACCCGGACGGCACGCGGCCCACCGACAACCCGTTCGGCAACTACGTGTGGAGCTACGGCCACCGCAACCCGCAGGGCCTGGCCTTCGATGCGCAGGGCCGGCTGTGGGAGCAGGAGTTCGGCGACAGCACGATGGACGAGACCAACCTGATCCAGAAGGGCGGCAACTACGGCTGGCCCGACTGCGAGGGCACCTTGTCGCGCAGCGGCAGCGGCTGCGCCACCTCGGGCTACATCGCGCCCAGGCACACCTACCCGACGGCCGACGGCTCGTGCAGCGGCATCGCGATCGTGCGCGGCGTGCTGTACGTGGCCTGCCAGCGCGGCACCCGCGTGTACCGCGAAGTCATCAGCGGCGACAGCCTGACCAACGTGCAGGAACTCTTCCGCGGCACCTACGGCCGCATCCGTACGGTGGAGCCCTCGGTCGACGGCAACCTGTGGATGAGCACCACCAACAACGGCGACAAGGACAGCACCGCCAACAACAGCGACGAGAAGATCTTCAAGGTGATCCTCGGCAACTGAGGGAGGGGCGGCGTGTCACCGCGCGGGCGTCACGCCGCCAGCAGCTTGTAGATCAGCTCTGGCGTCGTTGCCGCGCCGTACTTGCGCATCAGCCGCGCGCGGTACACATCGACGGTGCGCGGGCTGATGCCCAGCCGCTTGCCGATCAGCTTGCTGGTGAGCCCCTCGATCAGCAGCGCGGCGATCTCGCGCTCGCGGGCCGTCAGCTCGGCCTTCAGGCGGCGGCGCGACGACAGGTCCTCGAAGCTCCAGATGCCGGCCGCATGCGGTTGCGCCGGGTCGAGCGCGCGGCCCGACACATGGCACCAGAACAGCTCGCCGCGCTGCGGGCCGTCGACGCGCTTCATCACGCGCTCGTCGGCGTACCAGCCGTTCGCATCGAGCGCGGCGACGATGCGCTCGCCGGTGCGCTCGAACTCCTCGTGCGTCGGGTACAGCATCTCGAACGACTGCCCGACCAGCTGATCGCGCGCCGCACCGAACATCGCGAGCACCTGCTGGTTGCAGTCGACCATCAGCCGGTTGCGCGACAGCACCAAGCCGACGGGGGCGAGGTCGAAGGCGGTGCGGTAGTCGAGGGTGGGCATGGTGGCGAAAGTCACTGCGTCGAGGCGCATGTTACGAGCTGCACCCTTCTATGATCGGCGGGAGGCGCGGCGAGGTCGCGCGCAGGGAGTGGCGATGGCAGGCGCGAGAGTACCGGCGACAGGGCATATCGTGAGCACGGCGGGCGCGACAGGCACCAGCATCGTGGGCAGCACGCTGTACGTCAACAAGGTGGGCAGCGATGGCTGGCTGCAGGCCAAGGCGGACAGCGGCGGGCTCGTGCCGCTGGCCAAGTACACCAAGCTGATCGCGACGCGCACCGACAGCGGCCGCACCTTCTTCAAGGTGCTGGACGGCCCGAGCATCGGCAAGGTGCTGAGCCTGGGCGACGCGAATGCCAAGGAGTACCTCGGCACGAAGGCGCCGGTGCCTTCGCTGGCGCAGATCGTCGTCACCTACGGCCGCTACGTCGAGGACTGGTACTCGCCGGTGCGCAAGCAGAACTTCCAGCAGCAACTCGCCACGCTGGAAGTCGGCAGCATCAAGATCCAGGTGACGATGAACTCCGACTGGAGCGGCAGGTTCTACCCGCTGCCCGCCGGCGACTACACCGTGCTGCTGCCCGATGCGCCGCACAACAAGGACATGACGCGCTACTACCGCGAAGGGGCGCCGAACCTCAAGTACGACCAGGTCTGGTTCCCGATCAAGTACGGCGACAACAGCCGCTATGTGCACGTCGGCAATGTCTCGGACGGCTGCGTCACCGTGGTCGACCTGGATCGCTGGAACGACGTTCACGAAGCCCTGGTCAGCCATCGCGGGCCGGACGGGCTCAGCGTGGCCCGGCTCACCGTCCGGGGCACGCCGGAGAAGGCTCGATGAAGGCCTCGATGCGGCGTTGGGTGCTGTGTGCGGCGGCGCTGGCCRGCACGGCGAGCATGCCGCTGGTCGTCTCTGCGGACGGCCCGCCGATCTCCGCGGAAGCGGCACGTGCACTGGCGAACATCGAAGCGGATCGCGGCAAGCGCACGGCCGAAGACCGGCGCGCCGCCGAGCGATTGACGGTGGAGGGCGATCGCGCGTACCGCAAGCAGGACTACGACGCCGCGTACCGGGCCTACTTCAATGCCTACCCCAACTTCCCGACCGCGTACGCCTACCTGCTGGCCGGCGATGCCCGGTGGCGATCGGCAGTGCAGTTCCAGGAGCGCCGCGCCGGGCAGCCCGCACCCGATGGGTCGACCTGCCTCGAAGCTGGCCATCGGTTCGCGCGCGAGCTGACGATGGACCTGGCGAACCACTACGAAGTCGGCCTCGCACTGGCGCAGCGCGACAGCGCATTCCGGCGCAAGTATCCCGACCTGGCCGGCCGGGCGCGCGGGGCCGCATCGTGCCTGCAGGCGGTGGCGGCGCAGGCCGAGACGGCGCCGCCTCACTCGTGCGTCGACATCCCGCGGCTGCGTGCCTGCCTGGGCGAGCCGCTGCTCAAGTGAGGCAGCGGCTATACGCCGAACACGGTCAGCAGTTGATCCAAGGTCGGGACGCGAGCGCGTGCCGCATCCAGCACGGCGCGCGGAAAATGTCTGATGTAGACGGTCGGATCATGGGCCGGCAAGCCGAGCAGTCGCTCGAACTCACGCTTGTGTTCCGGGCTGCGGCGTTCTGCGGCGCGTCCCACGATGTCCAGCAACCAAGCTTCGCAGCATGGCTCCGACTCGACGACCTGGATCGATTTCGCCCTGGCCTTCTTGCGCACCGCGTCGCTCCATCCTTCATCCGTGTCCAGCAAGGCGGCGCAAAGATCGTAGGCGGCATTGGCGCTGGCGCGGATCGCGCACTCGACCACGTGGCCTGCACCCTTGCCATGGGCATTCTTGATGGTGACGCTGAAGCCCTGGCCGCCTTGGGTGTAGAGCCTGCGCAGGTGGCGCAGCAGCACCTCCTCCGCGTCGCCTTCGCCCATCAACAGTGCTGTTCGACGAACGGTGCGAACCACCGGGCGCGAGCCCGTCTTGCGTTTGGCCATCAGAGCTGCGGAACCGCGCCCAGTGCGCCCGCCATGTACTTGGCGTAGAGGTTGTCGTCCGAGCGCAGGCCCTTGATGGAATCGCCGCGGTAGGCCTGGCTGACGCAATCGCGCTTTTCAACGAACAGCATCTGGGCCTTGCTCAGGATCGTCAGCACGTGAGGGGCATGCAGGCTGAAGAGCAGCTGGGCCTGGTGAGGGTTCGTCACCGGGCTCGCGAAAAGAGACAGCAAGGGCTCGAGCATGTGCGGATGCAGGTCGGCATCCAGTTCATCGATCAACGCAACGCCACCGGTGTTCAGCAAGGGAAGCAGGCGTGACAGGAGAACGAAGGCCGCCTGCGTGCCGCTCGACTCCTGGTGGAAATTCAATCGATGAAGCTGGCCATCGGGCTTGGCATGCACGCCGAACGGCAACCACTGCTCCGACTTGCTTCCATCCACCGGGTCTGTCTGTTCGAAGCGGAGCAACTCCACGTCGGCCAAGCCCAGGTCCCAGTCCTGGACCAGCGACGACATCTGCAGGTAGAGCCGTTGCTCGGAAGCGAAGACCCGGGCTGCCGATGTCAGCTGGGCCGAGTCGAACAGCCTCCGTCCCAGTGCATCGATGTTCGTGATGAGATTGAAGCCGGCGACATGTTCAGCCAGTTCCACGCCATATTGGCGTGCCGTGGAGACCAGGGAGGCATTCGGGCGTACCTTGGCAGCTTCTGCGGCCGGCATGCCGAAGCCCTGTTGCCTGACCTTGTAGCCGTCCTGTGCATCCAGCTCGCGGGTGAACACATAGTTGAAGCGGGTCTGCTTGCGATACAGCGCCTCGAAGATCACCCGCCGGGAGGTGGCGTGAAGCTCGTAGCGCCAGAGTGCACCATCGACGTCCTCTGCTTCCACCTCGATTTCCGTGGGCTCCGATTCGTGAGCGAAGTGAGGTTCGAGCGAGATCGGATCGTCCGGCTTGGACTGGAAGGAATGGGCCATGAACCAGGCAGCGAAGACGAGTGGCTTCAGCACCCTCGTCTTGCCCGCGCCGTTGGCGCCCATCACGCCAAGAGCCGTGCTCAGTCGCTGGCCGCCCTTCGAGGTGACTTCCCAGCCCCGGAATGCCGCCTTGTCGCTCAGCTTCAGCGACACCTCGGTGCGCTCGGCGAAGCTCTCGAAATTCTTGAAGGCGTAGGTGTGCAACATGGCTTTCTGCCTCTGCAAAAGCCAATACTGCCATGATTCAACATTATTCTGTTGAAAAGTTGTTTTATGGGGGCTGAATGCTCACCCTGGTTTGATTTGCACCGCGACCCCGCCCAGCACCGCATTCCCCGACAGCGGATCCCGCAGCGCATCGTCCAGCACCGCGTTGAGGTTCGCGCCGGGCCGTTCCGCGGCCACCGCGAGGCGGACCCCCGGCAGCGCATGGCCCCAACCGTGTGGCAGGCTGATCACGCCGGGCATCACCTCGTCGCTGACCTCCACCTGCACGTCGATCGACTGATCCCGCGCACCGGCGATGCGCGCCTGCCCGCCGTGCTGCAGGCCCCAGCGGGCGGCGTCCTCCGGGTGGACCAGCGCGGTGC
>NZ_JBFUCB010000226.1:0-8739 GCF_056405435.1 Rhizobacter sp. P1_G5
GCGGCGCAGGCCGAGGCGGCCTGGCGCGGCATGCAGTTCGGCTTCCTGTTCGATGCGCGGCGCAAGCTGTTCTCGATCGGCTACCGTGTCGCCGAGCACCAGCTCGACGAGGGGCGCTACGACCTGCTGGCCTCCGAGTCGCGGCTCGGCAGCTACCTCGCCGCGGCGAAGGGCGACGTGCCGGTCGACCACTGGTTCCGGCTCGGCCGCCACATGGGGCTCGTCGCCGCCGGCCCGGTGCTGATCTCGTGGTCCGGCTCGATGTTCGAGTACCTGATGCCGGCGCTGGTGATGAAGACGCCGCCCGGCAGCCTGCTGCACCAGACCTGCCGCAACGCGATCACCGAGCAGATCCGCTACGGGCGCGAGCAGAACGTGCCCTGGGGCATCTCGGAGTCGGGCGTCAACGTGCGCGACGTCGAACTGACCTACCAGTACGGGCCGTCCGGCGCGCCGGCGCTGAGCCTGAAGCGCGGCATGGACCGGCAACTGGTGGTCGCGCCCTATGCCACCGCGCTGGCCGCGCCGTTCGCGCCGGCCGAGGTGCGGCAGAACTTCACCGCGCTGGCCAGGCTCGGCGCCCTCGGGCCGCACGGCTTCTACGAGGCGATCGACTTCACCGCCGAGCGGCTCGGCGAAGACGAGAAGTGCGCCATCGTCAAGAGCCACATGGCGCACCACCAGGCGATGAGCCTGCTCGCGCTGACCCAACTGCTGACGCCCGACAGCCTGGCCGACCGCTTCCACCGCGAGCCCGAGATGAACGCCTTCGACCTGCTGCTGCAGGAGCAGGTGGCCGGCTCGGTCGTGATCGCGCGCGACAGCACCGCGGCACCCGAGCGCCACGAGAAGCTCGCGCGCCATTCCACGCAGCGCGTGCGCCGCGTGCAGGCCACCGACGTGCGCCGTCCGGCGGTGCACCTGATGTCGAACGGCCGCTACGCGACCGCGCTGACGGCCAGCGGCTCCGGCTACAGCGAATGCGCCGACCTGGACATCACGCGCTGGCGCGAGGACCGCGTGCTCGACGACTGCGGGCTCTTCATCTACCTGCGCGACGCCGATTCGGGCGTGCTGTGGTCGGCCACGCTCGCGCCGACCTTCAGCGAGCCCGATTTCCAGGCGGTCGAGTTCGCCGAGGCGCGCGCGCAGTTCGACCTGCGCCAGCACGGCATCCGCAGCAGCCTGGAGGTGGTGGTCGCACAGCAGGAAGACGCCGAGATCCGCACGCTGAAGCTGAGCAACGAGGGCCATGGCGTGCGCCGCATCGAGGTGAGCGCGCTCGGCGAGGTGGTGCTGAACCAGCGCAATGCCGACATGGCGCACCCGGCCTTCTCGAACCTGTTCATCACCACCGAGTACGACGCGGCGCGCGGCGCGCTGCTGGCCACGCGGCGCCCGCGCGCATCGCACGAGGCGGCGCCCACGGCGATCCTCGGCGCGGTGGTCGAAGGCACGCAGGCCGGGCCGCTGTCGTACGACACCGACCGCCGCACGGTGATCGGGCGTGGCCGCAGCAAGCGCGAGCCGCTCGCGATGACCGAGCAGGGCGGCCTCGCGATGACGACCGGCGCGGTGCTCGACCCGGTGCTGTGCCTGCGCCAGACGATCGAGCTGAAGCCCGGCCAGTCGGCGCGCGTGGCCTTCGTGCTCGCCTTCGGCACCGACCGCGAGAGCGCGAGCCGCACCTGGCAGCGCCTCGGTTCGTTCAGCGCGCTGCAGCGCGAGATCTCGCGCTCGTGGGTGTATGCGCAGGCCAAGCTGCACCAGCTGGGCGTCGGCAGCGAGGAGGCGACGCATTTCCAGTCGCTGTCGGCCTACCTGATGTTCTCGGACACCACGTTCCGCCCCGGCACCGAGTTCATGCGCGGCAACCAGCTGTCGCAGCGCGCCCTGTGGCGCTACGGCATCTCGGGGGACCGTCCGATCCTGCTGGTCACCATCGATTCGAACGACGACCTGCCGCTGGTGCAGCAGATGGTGCGCGGCCACCACTTCTGGAAGGCGCGCTCGTTCGAGGTCGACATCGTGGTGCTGAACGACCGTGCGACCTCGTATTCCGACGACATGCAGCACGCGATCGAGAACATGGTGCGGCAGGCCGGTGCCGGGCCCGACGCGGCGGCGGGCGGCGGCCGCATCTACGTGCTGCGCGGCGACCGCCTGCCCGATGACGAACGGCGCCTGCTGATGACGCTGTGCCGCGTGCTGCTGCGGGGCGGCCAGGGGCTGCTCGGCGACCAGCTGCGCCGGCGTACGCCGCGCGAGCCCTCGTCGCTGCCGCAGGCGATGCCGTTGCGCGCGCCGCTCGCGCAGGGCGGTGCACCGTCGGAGCCGACCGCCACCGCCCAGCTGCAGTTCTTCAACGGCACCGGCGGCTTCACGCCCGACGGCAAGGAGTACCGCATCGTGCTGCCGCCGGGCCGCACGACGCCGGCCCCGTGGGTCAACGTGATCGCGAGCCCGCAGATCGGTACGCTGGTCTCGGAGAGCGGCTCGGCCTTCACCTGGCGCATGAACGCCCGCGAGAACCAGCTGACGCCGTGGTCCAACGATGCGCTGGTCGATCCGTCGTCGGAGGTCCTGTACCTGCAGGACCGCGCGACCGGCGCCTACTGGACGCCCACCGCGCAGCCGCGCAGCGCACCCGGCGCGACGCACGAATGCGCACACGGCGCCGGCTACAGCCGCTTCACGACGCAGGCCGACGGCATCGAATCGGAGCTGACGCACTTCGTCGCGTGGGACCGGCCCGCCAAGCTGATGCGGCTGCGCGTGGCCAACCGCAGCGCACGCCGCCGCACGCTGACGCTGACGCTGTACGTCAACCTGTGCATCGGCGACAACCGCAGCGGCAAGGTCGACCTGCTGTCGACCTGGGCCGGCCGCAACGCGTCGACCACGCTGTACGCCCGCAACCCGATGAACGCCGATTTCGGGCGCGACATCGCGTGGCTCGGCAGCTCGCACCCGGTGAGCGGCTGGACCTGCGACCGCGCCGAGTTCATCGGCATCGGCCAGGGGCTCGCAGCGCCGCAGGCGCTCGAATCGCAGCACACGCTGCGCCAGGCCGCCGGCGTCGGCCCCGACCCGTGCTGGGTGATGCAGGTCGAGCTGAAGCTGGAGCCGGGCGAATCCGACGTGGTCGTGTTCTCGTTCGGCCAGGCGGYGAGCCTGGCCGGCGCCGACGAACTGGTGCGCATGACCACGCGCGATGCCGACCAGGCGCTGGCGAACGTGCAGGCGCAGTGGGACGAGCTGCTCGGCGCGGTGCAGGTGCGCACGCCCGACCGCGCCTTCGACCTGATGCTCAACCGCTGGCTGCTGTACCAGGTGCTGAGCAGCCGCTGCCTGGGCCGCTGCGGCTTCTACCAGGCGGGCGGTGCCTACGGCTTCCGCGACCAGCTGCAGGACGTGATGGCGCTGGTGCATGCCTGGCCCGGCTTCGCGCGCGACCACCTGCTGCGCGCGGCGGCGCAGCAGTTCGTCGAGGGCGATGCGCAGCACTGGTGGCACCCGCCGAGTGGCAAGGGCGTGCGCACCACGTTCTCCGATGACCGGCTGTGGCTGCCGTACGCGGTGGCGTACTACGTGTCGGTGACCGGCGACGATGCGGTGCTCGACCAGACGGTGTCGTTCCTCGAAGGCCCGCAGCTGCCGCCGCACGAGGAGAGCCAGTACTTCGAGCCGACCATCTCGCACGAGAGCGCGAGCCTGTTCGAGCATTGCGTGCGCGCGATCCAGGTGAGCCGCGGGCGCGGCGTGCACGGGCTGCCGTTGATGGGCTGCGGCGACTGGAACGACGGCATGAACCGGGTCGGCTGGAAGGGCCAGGGCGAAAGCGTCTGGATGGCCTGGTTCCTGAAGTCGGTGCTCGATGAATTCATGCCGATCGCGATGCGCCGCGAGCGCGCCGACCTGGTCTCCGAATGGACGCTGCTGTCGCAGGAGCTGATGGCCGCGGTCGACACCAACGCCTGGGACGGGCAGTGGTACCGCCGTGCGTACTTCGACGACGGCACGCCGCTCGGCTCGGCCTCCAACGACGAATGCCGCATCGATTCGCTGGCGCAGAGCTGGGCGGTGATCGCCGGCGGCGGCGACCCGCAGCGCGCACGCGATGCGATGGAGAAGGTCGACGAGATGCTGATCGACCGCGACGCGCAGCTGATCCGGCTGTTCACGCCGAGCTTCGACAAGACCGCGCACGACCCCGGCTACATCAAGGGCTACGTGCCGGGCATCCGCGAGAACGGCGGGCAGTACACGCACGCCGCGGTGTGGACCGCGATGGCCTTCGCGCGCCTCGGCGATGCCGGCCGCGCGTACCCGCTGTACGCGATGCTGAACCCGATCGACAAGAGCGATTCGCGGCTCACGGTGCAGCGCTACCGCGTCGAGCCGTACGTGATGGCGGCCGACATCTACGGCGAGTCGCCGCACACCGGCAAGGGCGGCTGGACCTGGTACACGGGGGCCGCCGGCTGGTACTGGCGCATCGGCATCGAAGAGCTGCTGGGCGTGCGCGTGCGCGACGGCGTGCTGCGCATCGCACCGGTGGTGCCGGCCGGCTGGCCGGGCTTCAGCGTCACGCTGCGGCGCGGCCGCACGGTCTATGAAATCGAAGTTGTCAATTCGGCGCAAACCCCGTCGCCCACCTCGGCGAAAGCGGCCCCGGGCCGCTGGTCGCTGCAGCACGACGGACAGCCTGTTTCCCTCGAGGGCGGCGTACCATTCGTCGACGACGGTGCCCGGCACCGGGTTGTGGCCACGCTCGCCTGAATGCAGTCAATCCAACGTTGAAGTCGCATTGAAAGGAGATCACCATGCCAGCTGCCCCCCGTCCCCGCGCCAAGCCGTCGCGCTTCGACGCCATCGAGATGCTGAAGGCCGACCACATCGCGATCAAGAAACTGTTCATCGCGTTCCACCAGCTCAGTGACCGCAGCAACACCGACGGCGAGCGCCGCGCGGTGGCCGAGCGCATCTGCATGGAGCTCACGGTGCACGGCCAGATCGAGGAAGAGATCTTCTACCCGGCGGTGCGCGCCGCGATCGCCGACGATGCGCTGGTCGATCAGGCCGAGGTCGAGCATGCGAGTGCGCGCGAGCTGATCGCCGAGATCGGGGCGATGACGCCGACCGACGGCCAGTTCGATGCCAAGGTCATCGTGCTCGGCAAGCACATCGATGCGCACGTCGAGGAAGAGCACAGCAAGATCTTCCCGAAGGCGAAGAAGGCCAAGGTCGACCTGAAGGCGGTGGGCGCGCGGCTCGCGTCGCGCAAGGCCAAGCTGATGGAGGAATACCAGGCGATGGCCCGGGGCGGTGAGCCGCATGAGGACGAGGGCGACGACCCGGTGGGCCGGCCGCCGCTGGACCTCGCGCACCACCCGGTCACGCGCGCCTGATCAGCCCGTCCGCGTGACCTTCACGTCGACCTGCAGGCCGACGTAGGCGTCGGCATCGCCGAACCAGCTGCCCGAGATCGGCGCGGCCTGCTTCGGATCGCGCACGACGGCCACCCGCACCAGTTGCGATCCGCCGAGCAGGTTGTTGGTCGGGTCGAACGGCAGCCAGCCGGCACCGGGCAGGTAGGCCTGCAGCCAGGCGTGCGTCGCGCCGGCGCCGGTCGTGGGCACGGTGTCCTTGTCGTCAGGGCCGTCGCGGGGTGCGGCCGGGTCGAGCGCCGGGTCGTAGAGGTAGCCCGAGACGAAGCGCGCCGCCACGCCGAGCCGCCGCAACGCCTCCATCATCAGCAATGCGAAGTCGCGGCAGCTGCCGCTGTTGAGCGCGAGCGTCTTCAGCGGGGGCTGCGTGCCTTCCTCGTCGCGGTCGGCGTAGCGGAAGGTGTCGCGGATGTGCTGGTTCATGCGCACCAGCATGTCGCGGGTGCCGGTGGGGCCGTCGGTGCGGATGAACTGGCGGGCCCACGCGGCGAGCGTGCCGTCCGGGTCGTCGTGGTGCGGGCGCAGGTAGTGCTCGAGGTCGAAGCGCTCGTCGACCGAGTACGAGAACGGAAAGAACTCGGCCGATGGCGACAGCGGCAGCTCCAGGTTGTGGCTGCTCGCGTGCTCGATCGTGAACGAGCAGACGAAGCGCAGTTCGTCGGCCTCGACCAGCGGCTGCACCAGCGCGATCGAGTTCGAGTACGGATCCTGGATCATCCGCACGCCGGCCTCGGGGCTGACCTGCAGGTCGGTGGCGAGCACGCGCAGGTCGTGGCTGTCGCGCGGGCGGAACATCACGCGGTGCTCGCCGAAGCGCACCGGCTTCGCGTAGCGGTAGGTCGTCGTGTGGACGATGTCGTATTGAATCGTCATCGCCGGCCGCCGGATCAGACGCCGAGCAGCTCCACCTCGAACATCAGCGTGGCGTTCGGCGGGATCACGCCGCCGGCGCCGCGTGCGCCGTAGCCCAGCTGCGCCGGGATCACCAGCACGCGCGTGCCGCCGACCTTCATGCCTTGCACGCCTTCGTCCCAGCCCTTGATCACCATGCCGGCGCCGAGGCCGAACTCGAACGGGTCGTTGCGGTCCTTGCTGCTGTCGAACTTGGCGCCCTTGACGCCGTTGTTGTAGAGCCAGCCGGTGTAGTGCACGCGCACGTGCTGGCCGGCCTGGGCTTCGGCGCCGGTGCCCGGCACGGTGTCTTCGTACTGGAGGCCGGAGGCGGTCGTCTGCATGGGAATTCCTTGTTGGGGGCAAAGGCGGCATGCTAACGCGGCAGCGCCCTCGGCGCCCTCAGCGTGGCAATGCATACGCCAGCACGTAGTCCCCCGGCTTCGTCCCGGTCGAGCCGTGTCCGCCGGCCACCACCAGCAGGAACTGCCGCCCGTCCGTGCCCGCATAGGTCATCGGCGTCGCCTGCCCGCCGGCCGGCAGCCGCTGCTTCCACAGCTCGCGGCCGGTGGTCACGTCGTAGCCGCGCACGTAGTCGTCGAGCGTGCCCGACAGGAAGGCCACGCCGCCGGCCGTCATCACCGGCCCGCCGATGTTCGGCACCCCCATGCGGAACGGCAGCGGCAGCGGCGACAGGTCGCGCACCGTGCCGTTGCGGTGCTTCCAGGCCACCTGCCCGGTGCGCAGGTCGACGCCCGCGACGCTGCCCCACGGCGGCTGCTGGCACGGGATGCCGAGCGGCGACGTGAACGCGCTCATCTTCGCCGCGTACGGCGCGCCGAAGTTCTCGTTCAGCGCCGGCAGCGGGCCCTGCGGCTCGCCCTTGCCCTGCACCATCAGGCTCGTGGCATCCGGGCGCGGCACCAGCGTCGACGTGAAGGCCAGCGTGGTCGGCGTCGTGAAGGCGACCTGCCGCACCGGGTCGACCGCGATGCCGCCCCAGTTGAAGACGCCGAAGTTGCCGGGGTAGATCAGCGAGCCGCCTTCGGACGGCGGCGTGAAGCGGCCGTCGTAGCGCAGCCGGTGGAAGGCGATCCGGCAGGCCAGCTGGTCGAACAGCGTCGCGCCCCACATGTGGCGGCCCTGCAGCCGCTGCGGCTCGAACGACACGGCCGAGCGCGGCTGTGTCGGCGCGGTGTGGTCGCCGCTCGCGGCGCCCTGCGGCGCGGGCACCTCCTCGACCGGCAGCAGCGGCTTGCCGGTGCGGCGGTCCAGCACGAACAGCTCGCCCTGCTTGGTCGGCTGCACCAGGGCCGGCACCGTCGCGCCGCCGACCGTGAGGTCGAGCAGGCTCGGCTGCGACGGCACGTCGTAGTCCCACAGGTCGTGGTGCACCGTCTGGAACACCCAGCGCACCTTGCCGGTCGCGAGCTCCAGCGCCACCACCGACGACGAGTAGGTCTCGACGGCCGCGCTGCGCTGGCCGCCCCACTGGTCGGGCGGCTGGTTGCCCATCGGCACGTAGACCAGGCCCAGCGCCTCGTCGACGCTGGAGATCGACCAGCTGTTCGGCGAGTTCGGCGTGTAGCTCGCACCGGCGGCGATCGGCGCGGTCGCGTCGGGGTTGCCGGAATCCCAGTTCCACACCAGCGCGCCGGTCTCGATGTCGAACGCGCGGATCACGCCCGATTGCTCCTTCGTCGACACGTTGTCGAGCACGGTGCCGCCGATGATCACCAGGTTCTGCGTGACGACGGGCGGCGAGGTCGAGTAGTACGAGCCCGGCTTCAGGTTCGGCATGTGCGCCCACAGGTCGACCTGGCCGCCGTTGCCGAAGCCGCGGCAGAGCTTGCCGGTCTCGGGGTCGAGTGCGAGCAGGCGCCCGTCGGCGGTGGGCATGAAGAGCTTCGCGGGGCAGGCGCCGGCGGCCTTCGTGGCCGGTGCGGCCGGCGGCTGGTAGGCCAGGCCGCGGCAGGTCAGGTGCTGCAGCGCCAGGCCACCCTGGATCGGCGGGTCGTAGCGCCACGCCTGCTGGCCGGTGGTCGCGTCGAGTGCCACCACCGACTGGTGCGGCGTGCACAGGTAGAGCCGGTTGCCGATCTTCAGCGGCGTGACCTCGTAGGTCGTCTCGACCGGGTCGCCGGGCCGGCCGCGCAGGTCGCCGGTGCGGTACTGCCAGGCCAGCTGCAGGCTGCCGACGTTGTCGGGCGTGATCTGCTTCAGCGGCGACCAGCGCTGGCCGTGGCCGGTGCGGCCGTAGGCATGCCATTCGTCGGAGGGCACGGCCGACGCGGCGTCGCTGACCACGGCGGCGGCCGGCAGGTTGCCGGCTTGGTCGTGGCGATCGACCGTCCACGACGCGACCGCGACGACGCCGGACAGCATCAGCACGGTGGCC
>NZ_JBFUCB010000227.1:0-8737 GCF_056405435.1 Rhizobacter sp. P1_G5
GTGTAGAAACCCGTCGCTGTTTAGTAAACGCCTAAAGCCCGGGCAGGGTGTTCCTGGGGGCGGGCGGGAACCAGTCGTCGAGGTGCTGCAGCGCGTCGGYGAGCGAGGCCAGCTGGTGCAGCGAGCTGGCCGCATCGGGCGTCTTCAGGTCGGGCACGGTCACCACCTGCAGGCCGGCGGCGCGTGCGGCGGCGCTGCCGTGGTCGCTGTCCTCAAAGGCGAGCGTGGTGCGCGGGTCGAGGCCGGCGCGTTGGGCGGCCAGCAGGTAGACGGCCGGGTCGGGCTTGCCGCGCGGCACTTCATCGCCGCCGGCCACCGCGCGGAAGAAGCCGTCGATGCCGGCCACCGCGAGGCGGCGCCGCACTTCGGCCACGTGCGTCGACGAGGCCACCGCGCACGGCACGCTGCGCTGCTGCAGTGCCTGCAGCAGCACCATCGCGCCGGGCTTCAACGCGAACACGGTGCCGGCCTCGGGCGAGAGCCGCCGCGCCGCATCGCGCTGCACGCGTTCGTAGTCGTGGGTGTTGCCGAGCAGCGCGGTGAGCCGCGCGGTCGATTCGGCATGGGCCAGCCCGATCACGCCGATGTAGTCTGCCTCGTGCAGCAGCACGTCGAGCGCGCGCGCCGACGCCAGCCACGCCTGCATGATGGTGCGTTCTGAATCGAGCAGCAGCCCGTCCATGTCGAAGATGGCGGCGGTGAACATGGGCAGCGATTGTCGACGCGGTTGCCACGTGTCTGCATGTAAATCCGCGACGAATCGGCAGCGCGCCTGTCGTCGGATACTCTGCGCGGCGCGTTGACCGACGCATGCGAGGCCGCACCGGCCCCGCGACGAATCCCAACCAGGATGGACTCCCCATGAAAGCAGTCTTGAAGATCGCACTGGCCTTGTGTGCCGCGATCGGCGCCAGTGCCGCATCGGCCGAGGCCACCTTCTACGAACACGACAACTTCGGCGGCCGCAGCTTCGCCGCCCGCGACGCGTTGTCCGATTTCCGCAGCTTCGGCTTCAACGACCGCGCCTCGTCGATCGTCGTGCGCGGCGAGCCCTGGGAGGTGTGCGAGCACATCGAGTTCGGCGGACAGTGCTTCATCCTGCGCCCCGGCAGCTACCCGTCGCTCGGCTCGATGCGGATGAACGACAGGCTGTCGTCGGCCCGGCCGGTCGATCGCGACCGCCGCCATGACGAAGGCCGCTACGCACCGCAGCCGATGGACGGGCAGATCACCTTCTTCGAGCGCGAGGGCTTCCAGGGCCGCGCGTTCAGCACCGAGCGCGACGTCGTCAACTTCGACCGCTTCGGCTTCAACGACCGCGCGTCGTCGGTGATCGTGCTCGGCGAGCGCTGGGAGGCCTGCGAACACGCCGACTTCAGCGGGCGCTGCGTGATCCTGCGCCCGGGCCGCTACCCCGACCTGCGCTCGATGGGCCTGAACGACCGGCTGTCGTCGGTGCGCGCGCTGCACCCCGCGGCCCGCTATGACGAAGGCCGTTACGCGCCGCCGCCGGCACCGGTCTACGACTGGCGCCGCCGCCCGCAGGAGCGCATCTTCGAGGCGCCGGTGACGGCGGTGCATGCGATCTACGCCGCACCCGCGCAGCGCTGCTGGGTCGAGCGCGAGCAGGTGGTGAAGAACGAGCGCGGCGACCCGAACGTCGGCGGGGCGGTGATCGGCGGGATCGTCGGCGGCATCCTCGGCCACCAGGTCGGCAGCGGTTCGGGCCGTGACATCGCGACCGTCGGCGGCGCGGTGGCCGGTGCGGTGATCGGCGCCAATGTCGGCCGCGACGGCCGCACCGTCTCCACGCAGGACGTGCAGCGCTGCGCCGCCGTGCCGGCGCAGGGCCGCCCCGAGTACTGGGACGTGGCCTACCAGTTCCGCGGCATCGAGCACCACGTGCAGATGACCGCGCCGCCGGGGCGCACCGTGGTCGTCAACGAGAACGGCGAACCGCGTCTCTGAGCGCGTTTCTGATCGCATCCCTGAGCCGGTAATGGCTGCTTACACGATGGACGCGCTGCGCGCGTGCCCATCGTGGCGCGGCATGCGATCCATCGCACACCGGGGGTGATCACGCACGAATCGTCAGATCTGCTGCGGCAGACCGGTTCACCTGGCAGCCTGATTTCGACGACGCCGGCAGTGCGATCCAGGTGGTGCAGCCGAGCTTCAGCTGGAATGGCGGGGAGCGGGGCGCCACGATCAATGCGCTGGGGGTGCTGAAAAACACCGCCATGGCCTGTGCTGATAACCTCGTGGTCGAGGTCCGCTTCTTCGACGAGCAGAAGAACGTGGTCGACGTGATCACGAGCCCGCTGGAAGGCGTCGTCGAGCCGGCCTCGAAGGAGGTCGCGTTTCGCGTCCAGGGCGCGGCGGCGCAACCGAAGGCGACCYATGCATCGATGAGCGCGCGTGTCGTGTCGGCCGAGCAGCGTTATTCGCGCGGCAGCGTGACGCCGGCGCCCACCTGGCAATCGCAGGTGCTCGGCTTTCTCGCGAGCTGGGGACCGATGCTGCTGCTGATCGGCGTGTGGCTGTGGGTCATGCGCCGCTTCTACGGCAAGAAGTCGCCGCAGTACCGCAATCTGGAAATGTGGGAGCAGCAGATCGAGTTGTTGCGGCAGGAGGTGGCGACGATGCAGCAGCTGGCCGAATCGGTGCGCAAGCTGGCCGAGTGCTGACCGCAGGCTGCTCAGCCTGATTTGCGGGGCCGGGCGCGCGTGGCCGGTGCGCCGGCCGCGCCGTGAAAGCAGAAGTCCACCAGCGGTTCGATCAGCGCCGACGCATCCACCTTGCGTCCGCGCCGCACGTCGCCCGGCGCCCGTGCCGCCTGCGCCGCCATGCCCAGCGGGTGCAGCAGCGATTCGGTGATGCTGCCGAACACGCAGGCCGCCGCCACGCGCGTGTCGGCCACTCGCAACTCGCCGCTCGCCCGGCCCTGGTCCAGGATCTTCTGGAACAGCGCGATGAACTCGGCATGGAACTGCAGCCGCAGTTGTTCCACCTCGTTGTCGGTCGGCTCCAGCACCAGCGCGTACGACAGCCGCCCGCCGTTCAGCGCGCGCTGCGCGAAGCTGCCGATGGCCGCCGCGAGCCGCTCGCGCGCCGTGCCCGGCTGCGCGGCGATGGCCGTCGTGACCGCCAGCTCCTTGCCCGCCTGCGCCCGGTACAGCTCCAGCAGCAGCTGCGTCTTCGACGGGAAATGCAGGTACAGCGCCCCGGTCGACAAGCCCGCCAGCGCCGCGACGGCCGACATCTGCACGTCGCGCCAGCCGCCCTGCGACAGCAGCGTCAGGCCGGCTTCGACGAAGCGGTCGCGCGCCTCGGCACGCTTGCTCTCGACGTAGGGGGTGCGTTGATACGCCATGCGGGTTGATCAAGTGGATCGGGTCGCCTAAGCTATGAATCCGGATTCATCTGATGAACCGGGATTCGATCTTTCACCGGCGCCGCGCTGCTGTCAATGAGTTCCGTCCCGTCCCCCGCCACGATGCTGCTGCTGGAACTGTGCACCGCTGGAGACACGGTGCCGGCCAGCGACCACTTCCAGGTCGTCTTCGGCATGCAGGGCCGCTTCGAGCTGATGCTGAAAGGCCGCCGCCACGCGGTGCAGCCCGGCCGCGTGCTGGTGATCCCGCCGGGCGAGCAGCGGCGCTGCGCGATGCGCGGCGGTGCCGCCTGCCTGGTGCTCAGTTCCGCCGATGCCGCGCACCGCGAGGCGCTGGCGCCGCTGGCCGGGCAGGTGCGCTCGGTGCACCCGTCGACGGCCCACCTGATGCGCTACCTCGCGAGCCGCCGGCATGCCGACGATGCGGCCTCGCGGGCGGCGACCATCGAGTTGCTGGTCGCGAGCCTGGCGGCCAGCACGCCGCTCGGCGGCCCCCGCTTGCGCCGCAGCATCGACTGGGAGGCGTTGGAGCGCTGGGTCGACGAGCGCCTCGACGAGCCGCTGGCGGTCGCCGCCCTCGCGGCGCAGGTGCACCTGAGCGCGCCGCAGTTCGCGTTGCGCTGCCGCGCCGAGCTCGGCCTGAGCCCGATGACGCTGGTGCGGCGGCGCCGGCTCGCGGCCGCCCGCCGCTGCCTCGATGCCGGCATGCCGGTCTACCAGGCCGCGCTGCAGTGCGGCTACCAGTCGCCGTCGGCACTGACGGCGGCGCTGCGCCGCGAGCCTTTGCCCGTCTGAACCCGCAGTTCGAACATTTGCAACATCGCTGCGCGACGAAGCAACGTCGCTGCGCGACGAGCCCGGCAGGGTCCTCCTCCTACGCTGTGCGACATGTCCCGACCGGGGCATGCCAACCCCCTTCGAGGACCCGAGATGAACGCATTGCTGAAGAGACTGATGAGCACCCTGGCCACCGTGGCGGCCGCCTGCGGCGCCGCGCCGGGCCATGCCACGATTCCGAACGAACAGTTTTTCCCGGTGCTGGTGTTCCGCACCGGCGCCTACGCACCGAACGGCGTGCCGTGGGCGAACGGCTTCGTCGACTACCTGAACCTCGTCAATGAACGCGACGGCGGCATCGGCGGCGTGAAGATCACCTACGAGGAGTGCGAGACCGGCTACTCCACCGACCGCGGCGTCGAATGCTACGAACGCCTGAAGGGCAAGGGCCCGACCGGCGCGACCAGCTTCAACCCGCTGTCCACCGGCATCACGTTCGCGCTGGGCGACAAGGTGGCTGCCGACAGGATCCCGCTGATCACGATGGGCTACGGCCGCTCCGAGTCGACCGACGGCAGCGTGTTCAAGTGGAACTTCCCGCTGCTCGGCACCTACTGGGACGCGGCCGACATGCTGGTGCAGCATGTGGGCGCGCGCGAGGGTGGCCTGCCGAAGCTGCGCGGCCGCAAGATCGCGCTGCTGTATCACGACTCGCCGTACGGCAAGGAGCCGATCCCGGTGCTGCAGGCGCTGTCGCACCGGCTCGGCTTCGAGTTCATCGCGATTCCGGTGGCGCACCCCGGCGTCGAGCAGAAGGCGGCCTGGCTGCAGATCCGCCAGGCCCGTCCGGATCACGTGTTCATCTGGGGCTGGGGCGTGATGAACTCGACCGCGMTSAACGAGGCKATCGCGGTGAACTACCCGCGCGASMRGATGTACGGCGTCTGGTGGGCCGGTGCCGAGCCCGACGTGCTGCCGGCGCAGGCCGCGGCGGCCGGCTACAACGCGCTGACGCTGCAGCACAGCGCCGACCAKCGCCGCGTGCACGACGACATCCGCCGCTACGTGTACGGCCGCGGCAAGGGGGCCGGCGAGGCGTCGGCGGTCKGCCAGGTGCTCTACAACCGGGGCCTGCTGAACGCGCTGCTGGTGGTCGAGGCGGTGCGCACCGCGCAAGCGCGCTATGGCCGCCGGCCGTTGACCGGCGAGCAGGTGCGCTGGGGCGCCGAGCACCTGGCGATCGACGCGGGCCGCATCGGTGCGCTGGGCATCGACGGCATGCTGCAGCCGCTGCACACCTCGTGCGCCGACCACGAAGGCGCGCACCGGGCGCGCATCCACAGCTGGAACGGCACGGCGTGGCAGTACACCTCCGACTGGTACGAGTCCGACCGCACGCTGCTCGGCCCGATGATGGCCGTGGCGGCGAAGAAGTACGCCGCCGACAAGGGCCTGCCGGTGCGCGACTGCGCCGAGGAGGGGTGAGCGATGAAGGCACGCTTCAAGTGGCTGCTGGTGCTGCAGGCCTGCGGGCCGCTGCTCGCGGCGGCGCACGGCAAGGGCGACCTGCACGTCGCGTTCGGCGACTACAGCGTCAGCCGGCGCGAGGTCATCGCKACCGGCCGGCCCGATGGTGAATCGATCGTCGTGGTCGAGAGCCTGGCCCGCACGCGCGTCGAGGGCGGCAGCGGCCCGTTCCACGTCGCGAGCGGGCGTTGCATCAGCCTGCGCGGGGCCGGTGTCGTGAGCCGCCGCACCTGCGTGCTGGTCGATCCGGCCGGCGATCGCTTCGTGTTCGAGACGCAGGCCGACGAGGCCGAGCTCGAAGGCTATGGCGTGCGCCGCAGCCGGCTGGTGGGCGGCAGCGGCAAGTACGCCGGGCTGGTCGGCGAGGTGCTGGCCTATCCGGTGTCCGTCCAGGCCGGCGCGCGCAGCAGCGGCCGGCTGGAGATCCGCTACCGCCCTGCCGCTGCGGCGACGGGAGGGCTGTTGTGAGCCCGCCGGTCATCGACCGCGCGCTGCTGGACGGCGTGCTCGACGCGTCGCCGCTGCCGCCCGGCTACCGCTTCGAGCTGCTGCGGCGCGACGACATCGGCGCGCTGGTGGCCCACCTCGACCGCTGGTACCCGGACGTGGGCGTCGGCGCGGCGAGCGGTTTCCTGCGCCGCGGGTTCTACGACAGCGAGGTGCTGCTGCCCGACGCGCCCGCGCGCAACTTCATCGTCGTCGTGGTGAAGTGCGGCGAGCGCATCGCCGGGATGATCGCGTGCGAACGCGAGCCCGAGGCGCTGGCGCTGTACGGCCGGCTGGCCGTGGTCGCGCCCGAGCACCGCGGTGCCGGGCTGGGCCTGCATGCGATCGCCGCGATCGAGCGTGTCGGCCGTGCGCTCGGCATGGGGCTCATCTACGGCATGGCGACGCTGAAGATCCCGCACACCCAGCAGGCCTTCGAGCGGCTGGGCTGGCGGCTGATCGGCATCGTGCCGGGCTACGACCGCGAGATCGTCGGGGCAGGCGGTGCAGTGCGGCGCATCTACGAGKCGGTGTACGCGAAGGTGCTGGCGGCGTGTCACGAACTGCAGCAGCCGGATCTGCATCAGATGACGCCGCGCACGCGCCAGTTGTTCGATCTGCTGTTCGCTGCGGCGGAGCTTGCGTCAGAATCGCCGCAGGAGGACCGACACGGTGCGCTTCGGACGACAGATGCTCGAACACTGGTGGCTCGACCCCGATGCCACCTACCTGAACCACGGCACCGTCGGCGTCACGCCGCGCCGCGTGCTCGATGCGCAGCAGCGCCTGCGCGAGCAGATCGAGCGCCACCCGGCGCGCTTCCTGCTGCGCGAGCTGATGAGCCTCGCGCCGCAGGCGCCGGCCGAACCCACCCGCGTGCGCGCAGCGGCCGCTCGCGTCGCGGCCTTCGTCGGCGCGACGGGTGATGACATCGTCTTCGTCGACAACGCGAGCGCCGGCGTCAATGCGGTGCTGCGTTCGCTGCGGCTGCAGGCCGGCGACGAGATCGTGCTGTTCGACCATGCCTACGGCGCGGTGTCGCGCACCGCCGCGTTCGTCGCGCGCGAGCACGGCGCGCGCGTCGTCACGCTGACGCTGCCGTTCCCGCTGTCCGATGAATCGCTGCCGCAGCGCCTGCTCGAGCCGGTGCTGAATGCGCGCACGCGGCTCGTGATCCTCGACCACGTCACGTCGGAGACTGCGCTCGTGCTGCCGCTCGCGCAGCTCGCGGCGCTGTGCCGCGCGCACGGCGTGCCGGTGCTGGCCGACGGCGCGCATGCGCCGGGCGCGATCCCGCTCGACATCCCGGCGCTCGGCGTCGACTGGTATGTCGCGAACCTGCACAAGTGGGCGTTCGCGCCACGCGCGTGCGGCCTGCTGTGGGCCGCAGCGGGCCGGCGCGAGGGCCTGCACCCGCCGGTCATCTCATGGGGCCTGGACGTCGGCTGGCACCAGGAATTCGACTGGACCGGCACGCGCGACCCGACGCCGTATCTGTGCGCCCCCGACGGCATCGACTTCATCACCGGCTTCCTCGGCGAGGCAGCGATGCACGCCTACAAGCACGCGCTGGCGCGCCGCGCGGCGCAGCACCTGGCCGCGCGGTGGGGCCATCCGTGGGAGACGCCCGACGCGATGATCGGCTGCATGGTCACGCTGCCGCTGCCGGCGCGGCTGGCGCACGGGGACGCGGCCGCGGCGGTGCGCCTGAAGGACTGGCTGCTGGACGAGCGGCGCATCGAGGCGCCGGTGATCTCGCGCGGCGACCGGCTGTTCATCCGCGTCTCGGCCCAGGTCTACAACGACGACGAAGACATCGAGCGCCTCGCGCAGGCCGTCGCGGAGCTGCCATGAGCAAGGCGCCCGAAGACAGCGCCCGCCGCTTCGCGACCGCGCGCAGCTGGGAAACCTGGCTCAACAAGCACCACGAGAGCTCCGACGGGCTGTGGCTGCTGATCTCGCGCCCGGGCGCAGAGAAGGGCTCGGTCAGCTACCCCGAGGCGCTCGAGGTCGCGCTGTGCCACGGCTGGATCGACGGGCCGAAGAAGGGCCTGGACGAACACCACTGGCTGCAGCGCTTCACGCCGCGGCGCGCTCGCAGCATCTGGTCGAAGGTCAACCGCGAGAAGGTCGCGAGGCTCACCGAGCAGGGCCGCATGCAGCCGGCCGGCCAGCGCGAGATCGATCGCGCGAAGGCCGACGGCCGCTGGGAGCAGGCCTACGACTCGATGCGCACGATCACGACGCCACCCGACCTGCAGGCCGCGTTCGACGCCGAGCCGGCGGCTGCTGCCTTCTTCAAGACGCTGAACAGCGCCAACCGCTATGCGGTGCTGTGGCGCGTGCAGACAGCGAAGAAGCCCGAGACCCGCGAGCGCCGCATCGCGACGCTGGTGGCGATGCTGGCCCGCCATGAAAAGCTGCACCCCTGATACCCGACGCGCGATACGCTGTCATCCTTCAACGTTGGTAACACGTCGATGGAATCGGGTTGCCTGCCGTGACTTTTCTCACGGGGCCTCCCGATGTATGACAACCACGGTCCAGGTGGAC
>NZ_JBFUCB010000228.1:0-8703 GCF_056405435.1 Rhizobacter sp. P1_G5
CGCCAGCGCAATGCGCAGGCGCGACGGCGTGCCGGCCGGCAGCGCGGCCAGCGTGGCGGCCACCGCCGCGCGCACCTGTTCGCCATCGAACGCGAAACCGAGCGCGCGTGCGCTGTGCGCCAGCCGCGCCAGGTGCTCATCGAGCCCGCGCGCCTCGCCGCGCTGTGCCCACAGCGTCTCGAACAGCTGGAAGCCCGGGTCCAGCCCGGTCAGGAAGCGCGCCTTCAGCAGGCATTCCTCGAACTCGTCGTCGGCGCGGCTGTCGAGCACGATGCCGGCACCGATGCCCAGCCGCGCCGGCCGCAGCCCGCGCGCCTCGGCGCCCAGCGTCAGCGTGCGGATCGCCACGTTGAGGCAGAAATCGCCGATGCGCGCCTCGCCCTGCGGCGCATCGACCCAGCCGATGGCGCCGCAGTACAGGCCGCGCGGCGTGGTTTCCAGCCCGGCGATCAGCTCCATCGTGTGGTGCTTGGGCGTGCCGGTGATCGAGCCGCAGGGGAACACCGCGCGCAGCAGGTCGGCGAAGCCGACCTCGGGCCGCACCCGCGCGTTGACCGTCGAGGTCATCTGGAACAGCGTCGCATACGGTTCGATCGCGAACAGCGACGGCACCTTCACCGAGCCGGTCTGCGCGATGCGGCCCAGGTCGTTGCGCAGCAGGTCGACGATCATCAGGTTCTCGGCGCGGTTCTTGATGTCGAGCGACAGCAGGCGTGCGGTCTCGCTGTCGCTCTCGGGCGCGCGGATGCGCGGCGCGGTGCCCTTCATCGGCCGCGCGGTGAGCAGCCCGGCCTCGTGGCGCAGGAACAGCTCGGGCGAGCGCGACAGCACATGCGGCGTCCCGGCGTCGGGCAACGCGATCAGCGCGCCATAGGCCACCGGCTGCCGCGCGCGCAGGCGGCGGTACAGGTCGACCGGCGAGCCCCAGGCCTCGCCATGCAGCCGGTAGGTGAAGTTGACCTGGTAGGTCTCGCCGTTGCGGATCGCCTCGTGGATGCGGTCGATCGCGCGCGTGAAGCCGGGCTTGTCGACGCTCGGGCGCAGGTTCATCACGCCGCTGCTGCCTTCTTCACCACTGCGCGCCGCGAGCCAGGCGTCGACCTCGTCGTTCGACAGCCGCGCCAGCTCGCGGAACATCAGCACCCGCAGCGACGCCGCATCGTCCGGCCGCAGCCGCGCATGCCCGGCCCGCATCAGCTTGGCGCCCCATTCGTAGTCGGCCAGCAGCACCGCATGCAGGCCGGCGCGCAGGTCGGCGTCGACCGCGGCCCACACGGCATCGAGCTGCGCCGGATCGACACAGCGGTGCTCGCGCTCGAAGCCGGTGTACAGCCGGCTGAGTGGGTTGCCGCGTGTCGCGTGGCAGTCGTCGAGCAGCGCAAAGCAACTCATGGTGGGCGCGGCCCGAGTTCATCAAGCAACGCCGAAGCCCGGGTCTCCCGGGCCGAAGGTGGCGCCCCTTGGGGGCAGGAGCGAAGCGACTGGGGGGCCATCTCCTAACTCCAGTCGTCCATGTCGTGCTTGATCTTGTGGCGGTTGGCGATCAGTTCGTCGACCGAGGGCTCGTTGTTCAGCGCGCGCCTGATCGCCAGTTTCGTCGCTTCGTGGTTGGTGCGGTACATGTCCTTCTTGTCCAGGTTCTCGTCCTTCGCGCAGCGCGGGTCGATCCACACCAGGCTGATGATGCACAACTCGTTGGCGATGTCCTTCGGGATCGTGCCGTCGATCAGGCAGTCGACCACCGCATCGGCCGTCGCGCTCTGCACCACGCCGCCATAGAGGTCGATGTTGGCGAA
The DNA here is from genome assembly GCF_056405435.1 of Rhizobacter sp. P1_G5. Taxonomy (NCBI): domain Bacteria; kingdom Pseudomonadati; phylum Pseudomonadota; class Betaproteobacteria; order Burkholderiales; family Sphaerotilaceae; genus Rhizobacter; species Rhizobacter sp. P1_G5. Next base: position 1,797 of record NZ_JBFUCB010000228.1, read on the forward strand.
ATCCTTCAGAGTGACCTTCGGCACGATGATGGTCGCCGGCCGCACCAGCTGGTTGCAGGCGCGGATCGCGAACATCGCGGTGTGGCCCTTGCTCTGCGCCATCATGTTCGCGAAGGCCTGGCCGACGGGGCCGTCGGTGCGGCCGATCAGGATCTCGGGCATCGCATCGGTGAACTGGCCTTCGCGCGCGAACACGGTGGCTTCGCCGGCGTGGAAGAGGTAGGTCTTGGTCATGGGGGTRCTTTCAGGTCGTCAGGATCAATTCGCCGCGGCCGTCCGTCGCCAGGTCGCCCAGGTGGCGCGCGATGGCGCGTGACGGCAGGCGCGCAAAGGGGCCGCCGTGCCGCGCGAGGTCGCGTGCCAGCAGCTGCCAGAACACCGGCGCCTGCGCCCCTGCCGGCACGAAGGTCGGGGCGATGTCCGGTGCCGCGCCCGCGAACACCACGCTGCCGCGCCGCATGCCGTAGCCCGCGTGCGCACCGGCCCGCCCGCCGATCGCGAGGGTGCCGGCCACCATGCGCGAGGCCAGGAAGTCGCCCGCATCGCCGAACACCAGCGCCGTGCCGCGCCGCATGCGGTCGCCGAAGCGCTCGCCGGCATTGCCCTTGACGAGCAGCGTGCCGCCGCGCATGCCGTCCATGCTGCCGGGCAGCGTGCTGGCAGCGAAGTCGCCCGCATCGCCATCGACCGTGAGCTGCCCGCCCGCCATCTCGCAGGCCGCCAGCAGGCCGACCGTGCCGTGCACCTGCAGCTCGCCGCCGGTCATGCAGCCGCCGGCGTAGTGGCCGGCCGGGCCGTGCACGGTCAGGCGGCCGCCCGCCATCTGCCAGCCGACGCGGTCGAAGCGCGACAGGTCGCCGTCGAACACCAGCGCGTCGTCGCCGTCGGCCTGGATGGTGAAGAACTCGCCCAGCGGCACCCGCGAGGCCCCATGCCCCACGGCAACCTGCCCGACCTGCGCCGCCGACAGGCCGCCCAAGGTGGCCGGCAGCACGCCGCGCAGGTCCACGCGCAGCGCAGGCGCGTGCCGCAGCGTCAGGCGCCAGCCGCTCATGTGGTGGCCTGCGCAGCGAGCAGCTTGCGCAGGTGGAAGTGGAAGGGCCCGAGCTTGCCGCCGTAGTTGCCGGCCGAGATGCGCAGCAGGCCGCCGGCCGCACCGAGCGCGATGCCGGCCTGCATGCCGGCGCGCATCGCCGCACCGACATCGGCCTCGGTCAGGCCGTCGATCACGATCTCCATCACGCAGCGCGTCTGCGGCGTGATCTCGCTCCTGGCCGCGAGGCCCGCCAGGCCGGGGCAGAACGCATCGTTGGTCGACGCACTCAGCGTGGCGTACTTGCTGCCGACCTTCGAGCCCGAACGCACCACGCCGCCCGGGAACGGCATGATCACGTTGGGCAGCGCCTGCATCGCGGCCACCGCCGCCTCGGCCACCGCGAGCGCGGCATCGGTGTCGCGGCACATCAGCAGCAGGTTGCCGCCGCCCACGCACTTGACGACGGCCGTCGTCTCCTGCGCGACGAACTCGCCGTCCATCACCGGCACGCGCCAGTAGCGCACGCCGTTGATCACCTTCGAGATCTGCCAGCCGTCGCCGAAGAAGCGCAGGTTCTTGCCGAGCGGAATGGCTTCGCCTTCGGCGATGCCGGCGAACACCGCGGTGGTCGGGCAGGTCAGCACGCATTGCCCGACACGCCGCTCCACCTGCTTCGCGAGCTCCTTGCCCGACATCGAGAAGATCAGCACGCTGACGCCGGGCCGGCCATCCGGCGTGTCGGCGGGGTCGAGTTCGCGCTCGATGCCGGCCTCGCAACCGCAGGCGATCACCGAGGTCGCGAAGCCGGTGGCCGACACCGCGGCGTGGCGCGCCCAGGTGGGGTTGTGCGCGGTGATCACGAGGCGCGTGGCCTTCATCGGGAAGGCCTCGGCGAAGCTGTCGTCGATCAGGACGCCGTTCTCGATCATGCTGAATGCTCGAAGCAGGCTGTCGGCAGCAGGCGCCCGCCGTTGCAGCAGGTGCACAGCTCGTCATGGTCGATGGCCACGGCATCGAAGTTCACCGAGCCGCGCGCCGCCAGGTGCTTGCGCAGGTAGCCCTCGATGCCGCGGTCGTACTCGGGCTCGACGAAGTGCGTTCCTCCCGTCGGCACCGCGGTGATGCGGCCGGCGCGGGCCACCAGCGTGCCGTCCTTGTAGACCCGCTCGGGCGTGCTGAACATCGCCTCGCGGTCGGCGTTCTCGCGGTAGACCGCGATGTCGGCCGCGGCGCCCACGCCGAGGTGGCCGCGGTCCTGCAGGCCGAGCAGCTTCGCCGGCCCGGCGCGCGTCATGATCGCGACCTCGTGCAGGCTCAGCTCGCGCGTGATCGAGCCGAGCGCGCTGTGCGCCGCCACGTCGGGATGCAGTTTCGCCAGCTGCTCGTCGCGAAAGCCCTTGTCCATCAGCAGCCGGATCAGGTGCGGGTAGCTGGTGAACGGCCCGCCGTTCGGGTGGTCGGTGGTCAGCGCGACGCGCCACGGGTCGTTCACGAGCAGGAAGATCTCCAGCCCGATCGCCCATTGCAGCGCATTCACATAGCTCTGCTCGCGGTAGCGGAACGGCACCACGCCGCAGCCGGCGTCGCATTCGATGTCGGCACCGATCCACTTGCGCGGGCTGGCGAGCCCCGACTGCGCATGCTGGCGCATCGTGTCGCCCGACGCGGTGACGGTCTGGCCGAACATGATCTGGCCGACGTCGATGCTGACGTTCGGGTTCGCGTTCACCGCCTCGGCCAGCTGCGCTGCGGCCGACGAGAACTTCTTCGCCCCCTCGGTGCCGTAGGCGTGGAACTGCACGTGCGTCAGGTGCGCCGGCAGGCCCTCGAGCGCGGCGATGGTGTCCAGCGTCGACTGGATGTTGCCGGCCACGCCGAGGTTGCTGCCGTGGATGTGCAGCGGGTGCGGCACCCCCAGCTCGCGCAGCGCGCGCGCCAGCGTGTGCACCACCTGGCGCGGCGTGACCTGCCAGTGCACATGGTGCTCGTCGACATCGAGCTTGCGCTGGTTGAACTTGAAGGCCGAGATGCCGGCCGGGTTGACCACCTTCACGCCCATCGCCTTGGTGGCATGGATGGTCCATGCCATGTAGTCGCGGATGCGCTCGAAGTCCTGCTGCTCGGCCAGCATCTGCAGGAACAGCTCGTCGTTGCCGAGCATCACGTAGGCGCCGTGGTCGAGGATGGGGGTGTCGCCCATCTCCATGTGCGTGTGGCGTGCGTTCGACGGCATCATCGCCGGCTCGAAGGCCGCGGTGTAACCCATCTCGACGTAGCGGTAGCCGGTGGCCAGCGTGCCCGGCGTGCAGCCGCCGCACGAGGCCAGTTCCAGCGGGTTGGTCGAGCGTGCGAACGGGTCGGCGCCGTGGCGCTGCAGCTCGGGCAGCAGCAGGCGCGACAGGTTGACCTTGCCGCCGCCGATGTGCGTGTGCATGTCGATGCCGCCGGCCATCACGACGCAGCCGCTCGCGTCGACCTCGTCGTCGACGGCCTCGYGCGGCGCGAGCGCGACGATGCGGCCGTCGCGCACGCCGAGGTCACGCACCTGGGGCCGGCCGTCGTTCGCCGGGTCGATGACCAAGCCGCCGCGCAGGCGCACGCTGCTCATGCCAGCGCTCCTGCGATGCGGTCGAGCACGCCGGCGAGCGTCGGCAGGCCGTCGTCATGCACCGCGAACAACGGCAGCATCACCGAGCCGTCGGCCCGGAACAGGTGCCCCGGCGAGCCGATGCCCGGCGTCGACACCGGGATGAACACCGCGGCCGGCACCCGCGCCAGTTCGGGGTGGCCCAGCACGAGGGTCGGCTGCGCGGTCGCCGGCGGGGCCAGGTCCGGATCGAAGCTGGACACCCACAGCAGGCTGTCGACCGCGGCGTCGGACAGCAGGCGCTGCGCATCGAAGCACAGCGGCTCGTGTTCCAGCCCGAGCGGCCCGGCGCGCGAGCGCAGCGGCAGGCCCGACAGCCAGGTGAACACCTGGTTCACCGTGCCGGCGCCGTTGCCGCCGCCCAGCCACATCGCCGCGGCACGGGTGCTCTGGTTCAGCGTGCCGACGGTGCGGTGGATGCTTTCGACGACCAGCGCGCCCTGGCGCGGCAGCGTGCGCGTCTCGCCGACGAACACCGCGTAGCGCGCCTGCCGCAGCTGCGTGGCCAGCGACTGCAGCGCCGCCGGTGCCTCGCGCACGGCACGCCCGGCGACCAGCGCGGACAGCAGCGCGACGGTGCTGAACAGGTCGCCGTGCAGCGGGATCGTGTCGACCGTGACGCCCGGACGCGCGCGCAGGCTGTCGAGCACCGCGCCATCGGCCGTGCCGCCGCCGAGCACCACCACCCGCCGCTGCGCCACGAGCGCCTCGCCGACGCCGCAGCGATCGAAGAACTCCGGCGCCTGCCGCACCGGCGTGCCGCCCACGCAGACGATCAGGTCGGCGCGCGTGCGCACCTCGGCCAGCGTCGTGAAGAAGCTGCCGCGGTCCTGCGTCGCGCGCAGCGTGGTCATCAGCGCCTCGCCCTCGGCCGCGTCGCAGATCGCCCCGGTCCGGCAGGCCAGGCGGTACAGCGCGCGGGCGCCCGACACATCGGTGCCCAGGCCGCCGAACAGCGGTTGCCGGCTCGCGGCGAGCACCCGGGCCGCAGCCGCGATGGCCTCGGCCAGCGAGCAGTCCTGGCCGTCCACGCGGGGGGAGGCCGTCGAGGRCCGGGCCGTGAACCGCGCCAGCGCGCGGCGGGCGCAGGCGCAGCCGCCGCCCGGCACGGGGTCCGACAGGATCAGGGCACCCGCGTCGTCGACCTGCACCGTGGCGGTGTCGCACAGCAGCAGGCAGAACGGGCAGGTCCAGCGTGCGGTGGCGGCGCGCGGGGTCACGGAGGTGTCGCTCATGTGCCGGTTTCAACGCAAGCGATGTGCCACGAGGCCCACCCCGGCAACGGCGAGGACGCCGCCGCTGCAGCGGCCAGAAGCGGGACACACTGTCTCGGTTCTGGCGGGAGGAGGGCGCTGCAGGCCCCCGGGGGAGCGCCTTCGGTTGGCACGAAACGTGATGCGTCCTCCCGTCATGGACGCATGTGCTTCAGATCAGGCAGGCATTCGGGGCAACCCGAGGTCGTGCAGGGCACTGGCCACCAGCCAGGCCGACGCACCGGCCGCGCCCGCGCGGGTCAGATCGGCAGCGCTGGCGATGCCGCCGGCACCGATCAGCCGGGTGTGCGGTGAGCGCGCGGCCAGTTGGCGCAGGGTGTCCAGGTCGGGCCCGGCGCCGGACCCGACGCGCTCCAGCGTCATCACGATGACGCGCGGCGGCCACAGCTCGGGGGCCTCCCAGCAACCGGCCGCGTCCAGCCGAACGCCTTCGCGGCGGTCGAGCGACAGGATGCCGCGCCCGGGCGCCGTGAAGCAGGCTTCGAGCGTCGCGCGCGAGCGCAGCGATTCGCTGCCGAAGACCGGCACCAGGCGCTGCGCCAGCGGCCCGAGCGCCGCATCCAGCGCGCGGGCCTGCGACACGTCGGCGAAGCCGGCGTCCAGCCAGAGCTCGATGCCCGGCAAGGCCTCGAGCAGTTGCCGCACGACGGCGAGCTGGCCCGCACCGCCCTGCAGGGCATCGAGGTCGGCGACGTACAGCTGTTGCGCCGCGCAGTGCTCGCACAGGATGCGCGCCACGGTGCGTGGATCGCTGCTGGCGCACAGCGCCGAGTCGATCGGCCGGTAGTGCTGCCGCTCACCCCGCACGGCGCGCACCACCTGGCCTTGCAGCAGGTCGATGACGGGAATGACAGTCATGCAGTTGAACCGAGGAGCATCGATGAAACGGGTTTTCGTCTACGAGTATCTCAGCGGCGGCGGGCTGATCCCGTCGGCCGGCGATGCCACCGTCAACGACGAGGCGGCGGCCGCCGAACTGCTGCCGCTCGGCCTGTCGATGCGCGATGCGCTGGCGCAGGACCTGTTGCAGGTCGACGGTGTGCTGGTGTCGGTGGCCACCAGCGCGCGGGCACCGCGCGTGCCGGGCAATGCCGAGCCGGTGCGGCCGCGGGGCGGCGAATCGCCGTTCGATTTCGTCGCGCGCCAGGCCGCCTTGCATGACGTGGCCTGGGTCGTCGCGCCCGAGACCGGCGGCCTGCTGGCGCGCATGCAGCAGGTGGTCGGTGCCGCGCGCTGGCTGGGGTGCAGCGCGCAGGCCATCGCGCTCACCTCGGGCAAGCGCGCCACGCTGCAGCACCTGGCGGGGCAGGGCGTGACGACGCCGCTCGCCTTCGAACACGTGCCGGAGGTAGACCGCTGGGTGGTCAAGCCCGACGATGGCGCGGGCGGCGTCGCGACCCGGGTGCACACCTGGCAGGACGACGCGCTGAGCGACTGGGACCGGCGTTCGACCGCCGGCAGCCCGATGGCCATCGAGCCCTGGGTCGACGGCGAACCGCTCAGCGTGTCGATGCTGTGCACGGCGCAGGGCAGCGAGGTGCTCAGCGTGAACCGCCAGAACATTGCCATCGATGCGGACGGCGCCTTGTCGTTCGAAGGGGTCGAGGTGAACGCGATCGCGCTCGACAGCGAGCGCGGGCGTGCGCTGTCGCGGCTGGCCGCGCAGGTGGCGAAGGGCATCCCGGGCTTGCGCGGCTTCGTCGGCATCGACGTGGTGTGGCACCCGCGCTGCGGGCCGGTGCTGATCGAGGTGAACCCGCGCGTCACCTGCGCCTACGTGGGCCTGTCGGCGGCGCTCGGCCGCAACCTCGCGGCCGACCTGCTGCGCGAGCATGCCCATGGATGACGCCACCGTCGTCGGCTGGGACATCGGCGGCGCGCACGTCAAGGCCTGCCTGCTGCAGCGCGGCCGCGTGGTCGATGTCGCGCAATGGGCCTGCCCGCTGTGGC
>NZ_JBFUCB010000229.1:0-8684 GCF_056405435.1 Rhizobacter sp. P1_G5
ATGCGCACCAGGTTCTCGTAGGCGTTCAGCAGGCGCCGGGCGTCGCCGTCGGCATAGCCGATCAGCCGCTTCGCCGCCGCCTCGCTCATCGGCGGCGCTGCCAGCAGCGCGCGGGCGCGCTCGAGCAGCGTGGCCATGTCGGCATCGTCCAGGCTCTTCAGCACATGCACCGTGGCACGCGACAGCAGCGCCGAGTTGACCTCGAACGACGGGTTCTCGGTGGTCGCGCCGATGAAGGTGAACAGGCCCGATTCGACGTGCGGCAGGAAGGCATCCTGCTGCGCCTTGTTGAAGCGGTGCACCTCGTCGACGAACACCACCGTGCGCCGGCCGCTCGTGCGGGCCGCATTGGCGCGCTCGACGGCCTCGCGGATGTCCTTCACGCCGCCGAGCACCGCCGAGATCGCGATGAACTGCGCATCGAACGCATCCGACATCAGCCGCGCCAGCGTCGTCTTGCCGACGCCCGGCGGCCCCCACAGGATCATCGAATGCAGCCGGCCCGATTCGAACGCGACGCGCAGCGGCTTGCCCTCGCCGAGCAGCTGCTGCTGGCCGATCACCTCGTTCAGCGTGCGCGGGCGAAGCCGTTCAGCGAGCGGCGCCTGGCGGTCGGCCTCGGCTTCATCGAAGAAGGGCAATTGCTGCTCGGCCATCGTGAATGATCACTGCTCGATCAGGTCCGCACCCTTCGGCACGGTGAAGACGAAGCTGTCGGGTGTGATCGCCGCGTTCGCCGCGAAACCGTTGAACTGCAGCAGCGAGCGCTGGCCGAAGCCGTCGGTGATCTCGATCGCGGCCAGGTCTTTCGCCTTGAAGCCGAYGCGCACCGCCTGGAACGCGCTGTCCTTGGCCTTCGGCGTCGCCAGCACCCACGACAGGCCGTCCTTGTCGGGMAGCGGCGCGAGCTCGAAGTCCTTCTCGAGCGAGCCGCCGGCCAGCAGCGCGGCCGGCGTCGCGCCGAGCGCCTGCGTCAGCTTGCGCGAGCTGGCCTGGTTCAKGTCGGCGTCGTAGATCCAGACCTTCTGCCCATCGGCCACGATCAGCTGGTTGACCGGCTTCGCGTAGGCGAAGCGGAAGCGGTTCGGGCGCGCGAACTCGAAGGTGCCGCTGGAGTTCTTCTTCTTGACGCCGTCGGGCGCGGTGACGGTCTGCGTGAACGCGGCCTTGCCGCTCTTCACGTCGCGCACGAACTCGCGCAGCGTGTCGACCGCGTCGGCGTGGRCCGCGGCGGCCGCGGTGGCAAGCAGCAGCGCCACCAGTGAACGAACCGTCTTCATGCGGCGGGGGCGGTCAGTCATCGCATCATTCATCACGATTGGGCACGACGATGTCGCGGTTGCCGTTGGTGGACATGGCAGTTACGAGCCCGGATTTCTCCATTTGTTCCAGCAGCCGGGCCGCGCGGTTGTAGCCGATGCGCAGGTGGCGCTGCACCAGCGAGATCGACGCGCGCCGGTGCTGCAGCACGATGCCGACCGCCTGGTCGTACATCGGGTCGGCCTCGCCGCCGCCTTCGCCTGCGGCACCCGGCGCGGCATCGCCGCCTTCGGTGTCGAGCGTGCCGCCCTCGAGGATGCCCTCGATGTAGTTCGGCTCGCCCTGCTCCTTCAGGTACTTGACGACGCGGTGCACCTCTTCGTCGCTGACGTAGGCGCCGTGCACGCGGATCGGCAGGCCGGTGCCCGAGGGCATGTACAGCATGTCGCCCATGCCGAGCAGCGCCTCGGCGCCCATCTGGTCGAGGATGGTGCGGCTGTCGATCTTGCTGCTGACCTGGAACGACAGGCGCGTCGGGATGTTGGCCTTGATCAGGCCGGTGATCACGTCGACGCTCGGCCGCTGCGTCGCGAGGATCAGGTGGATGCCGGCCGCGCGCGCCTTCTGCGCGAGGCGGGCGATCAGCTCCTCGATCTTCTTGCCGACCACCATCATCAGGTCGGCCAGCTCGTCGATCACCACCACGACGAACGGCAGGCGCTCCAGCGGCTCGGGCTGCTCGGGCGTCAGGCTAAACGGGTTGCCGAGCGTCTCGCCGCGTTCGGCGGCATCGGCGATCTTCTTGTTGTAGCCGCTCAGGTTGCGCACGCCCAGCTTGCTCATCAGCTTGTAGCGCCGCTCCATCTCGCCGACGCACCAGTTCAGCGCGTTGGCCGCGTGCTTCATGTCGGTGACCACCGGCGCCAGCAGGTGCGGGATGCCTTCGTAGACGCTCATCTCGAGCATCTTCGGATCGATCAGGATCAGCCGGACGTCCCGCGCCTCGGCCTTGTACAGCAGGCTCAGGATCATCGCGTTGATGCCCACCGACTTGCCCGAGCCGGTGGTGCCGGCCACCAGGCAGTGCGGCATCTTCGCGAGATCGGCCACCACCGGGCCGCCGACGATGTCCTTGCCCAGGCCCATCGTCAGCTGCGACGACGCATCGTTGTAGACCTGCGAGCCGAGGATCTCGGACAGCCGGATCGTCTGCCGCTTCGCGTTCGGCAGCTCCAGCGCCATGTAGTTCTTGCCGGGGATCGTCTCGACGACGCGGATGCTGACCAGGCTCAGCGAGCGCGCCAGGTCCTTCGCGAGGTTGACGACCTGCGAGCCCTTCACGCCAGTGGCCGGCTCGATCTCGTAGCGCGTGATCACCGGGCCCGGCGAGGCGGCCACCACGCGCACCTCGACGCCGAAGTCCTTCAGCTTCTTCTCGATCAGCCGCGAGGTCATCTCGAGCGTCTCGGGCGTCACCGTCTCCATGCGGCCAGGCGCGGCGTCGAGCAGGTCGACCTGGGGCAGCTTGGTGTCGGTCAGTTCGGTGAAGAGCGGCTTCTGGCGCTCCTTGACGACGCGCTCCGACTTCGGCACCTCGACGACCGGCGTCTCGATGACGATCGGCGCGTGGTCCTCGGCCAGCTGGTGCTCGACCTCGACGATGTGCTCGCGCTCGCGCAGCGCCTGTTCGCCCAGGCGGTGGTCTTCGGCGCGCTCGATGCGCTCGACACGGCGCTCGCGCAGCGAATCGACCCAGGCGCCGATGCGTTCGGCCAGGCGCACCCAAGAGAAACCAAATGCAAGTGCGCTGCCGGCCACCAGCATCGCGATCCACAGCACGCCGGAGCCGGCAAAGCCGAGCAATTTCATGCTGGCCGGACCGAGCAGGTAGCCGAGCACGCCGCCGGCATGGCCGCCGGCGACGAACGATTCCCACTGGTAGAGCCGCGTCCATTCGAGTGCGGTGCTGGCCGCCATCAGCAGCAGCACGCCGACCCAGAGAACCCAGACGGGCCGGCGCTTGTCGCGGGGAGCAGCCGGATCCTCGCCATGTCGCAGCAGCCGGGCCAGCGCCGAGAGCCACGCGCGCGCCGCGATCGCGACCAACCACCAGGCCGAGTAGCCGAACACGACGAACGCGATGTCGGAGAACCAGGCGCCCAGCGTGCCGGCCTTGTTCAGCGCCGCGGCGGCGGTGCCGGAGGTGGAGAACGCACTGTCGGCGGCCTGGTGCGTGGCCAGCGCCAGCACGGCCAGCAGCCACAGCGCGCCGCCGATCAGCACCGCGAGCTGGGTGCGCAGGCCGGCGCGGTCGGCGTCAGCGTCACTGCCCGCCGGGCCCGAGCGGGTGTAGGTGCCACCCTGGCCCTGGGCGGACGGGGCGGCATGGTTCGGTGCGGCAGCGCCGCCGTCGGCACGAAGCGATCCGAGCGGAAAAGTCATCCGGCGATTGTGGCCGATCGCGCCGCAGCGCCCTCGGGGTGGTCGATCAACCGCTCGTCAGGCGCTCCTTGATGATGACGGAGCCGTTTTCCTGCGTCTCGACGATGCCGCGGTCCTCGAGGTCCTTCATCACGCGGCTGACCATCTCGCGCGAGGCGCCGACGATCTTCGCCAGGTCCTGGCGCGACACCTTGTTGCGGATGATCTTCACGTCGCCGTCGTCCTCGGACATGTCGAGCAGCGAACGCGCGACCCGGCCGTAGACGTCGAGCAGCGCGAGCGACTCGATCTGGCGGTCGGCGCTGCGCAGGCGCGACACCAGGCCGCGCATGATCGCGTACGACAGGCTGGAGTTCTCCGGCAGGCAGCGTGCGAACTCGGCGCGGCCGAGGATCAGCATGTCGGTCTGCACCTCGGCCCGGACGGTGGCCGAGTGCGGCTCGTTGTCGATCAGGCTCATCTCGCCGACGTAGTCGCCCGGCTGCAGCACCGCGAGGATGACCTCGCGGCCGCGCGAATCGGACGTGAGCACGCGGGCGCGGCCGGTCAGCAGGATGAAGAGGGCATTCGACTTCTTGCCATGCTCCACGACGATTTCACCGCGGCGGAAGCGGCGCTTGACGACGCTGTCGGCGATCGCCGTCGCCTGCTCGTTGGTGAGCATCGAGAACAGCGGTACGCGCCGAATGAGGTCAAGATTGGACAACATGGCCATCGAACTTCCTCCTGTGTGGGGTGGTTGTCGGCAAACGTGAAAAACTCACAGTTCCTACAATTTCGCTATTGTCACCATTACGCAGATTGACACCAGCCGGAGTCAACCCCATGTCAGACTCGGCGGCGTTTTTCTGCCAGTTGACCGTCATTCCGCTGCCTTTGCGCCACGCGCGCCCACCTGTTTTCCGTCGAGCTTCTTCATGAACAGCACCCCCAAGCACGCCCAGGTCCTCATTCTTGGCTCCGGCCCGGCCGGCTACACCGCCGCCATCTACGCGGCCCGCGCCAACCTGAAGCCGATGCTGGTGACCGGCATCGCGCAAGGCGGGCAGCTGATGACGACGACCGAGGTCGACAACTGGCCGGCCGACGTGATGGGCGTGCAAGGACCGGACCTGATGCAGCGCTTCCTGCAGCATGCCGAGCGCTTCAACACCGAGATCGTGTTCGACCACATCAACCAGGTCGATTTCTCGAAACGCCCGTTCACGCTGAAGGGCGATTCCAACACCTACACCTGTGACGCGCTGATCATCTGCACCGGCGCCTCGGCCAAGTACATCGGCCTGCCGTCGGAAGAAGCCTTCATGGGCCGCGGCGTCAGCGGCTGCGCCACCTGCGACGGCTTCTTCTACCGCGACCAGGATGTCTGCGTGGTCGGCGGCGGCAACACCGCGGTCGAGGAAGCGCTGTACCTGTCGAACATCGCCCGCAAGGTGCACCTGATCCACCGCCGCGACAAGTTCCGCGCCGAGGCCATCCTGATCGACAAGGTGGCCGAGAAGGTCAAGGCCGGCAAGATGGAGCTGCACCTGTGGCAGACGCTCGATGAAGTGCTGGGCGACGCGTCGGGCGTGACCGGCGTGCGGCTGAAGAGCACGCAGGACGGCCGCACCAACGACCTGACGCTCAAGGGCTGCTTCATCGCGATCGGCCACCAGCCCAACACCGACATCTTCAAGGGCCAGCTCGAGATGAAGGACGGCTACATCGTCACGCGCAGCGGCCTGGGCGGCTTCGCGACGATGACCACCGTGCCGGGCGTGTTCGCCGCCGGCGACGTGCAGGATCACGTCTACCGCCAGGCCATCACCAGCGCCGGCACCGGCTGCATGGCCGCCCTGGACGCGCAGCGCTTCCTGGAGCAGGGTGCGGCCTGAACTGGCGCCTGTCCAAAAAGCTGGCTATAATCGCGGTCTTTGCCGAAAGCGGCAGGCATTTCATTGAAGCGCCTGCCTCCGCTTTCGAAGAGGCACCCACCAAGCCAAAGCGATGTCCTCATCCGAGGCCTGCTCTGTGTGCCACTCCTGAAACGAGATTCAAGTGGAGAAGCGTCATGGCACGCGTCTGTCAAGTAACGGGTAAGGGCCCGATGGTGGGAAACAATGTTTCCCACGCCAACAACCGGACCAAGCGTCGTTTCCTGCCGAACCTGCAGTACCGCCGCTTCTGGCTGGAAACCGAAAACCGCTGGGTCCGCCTGCGCATCACGAACGCAGCACTGCGTCTGATCGACAAGGTCGGCATCGAGCAAGTGGTCGCGGATCTGCGCGCCCGCGGCGCACTCTGATTAGGAGCTGATCATGGCAAAAGGTGGACGCGAAAAGATCAAGCTGGAATCGTCAGCCGGCACCGGTCACTTCTACACGACCGACAAGAACAAGAAGACGACGCCCGAGAAGCTCGAGATCATGAAGTTCGATCCGAAGGCTCGCAAGCACGTGATGTACAAGGAAATGAAGCTGAAGTAATTCGGCCTCGCTTCACCAGAAACCCGCTCGGCGCAGGCCCGGCGGGTTTTTTGTTGTCGGCTTGGCGCTGAACCCCGGATTGGCATCCGGACTGCGAGTCGTGCAGCCCGGATGCCAATCCGGGAATCGCCACCCACAAAAAAGCCCGCTCGAAAAGCGGGCTCTTGGTCGAACGGGGGAAACCGAAGCCGTCAGGCGTGCGCAGCGCGCAGCTTGACCGCAAACTCCTGCAGCGCGGCGATCCCGCTCTCCTCGGCCTTCTTGCACCAGGCCTGCAGGTCGATCACCAGCTGCTCGGCCGACACATTGGTGCGGGTCCAGAGCTGGCGCAACTCTTCGCGCATCGTCACCAGCTTCGACAGCGACGGGCTGTCGGCACAGACGCTCGCCACCTGGGCCTTCACGTGATGCGGGATCTTGTCCTCGTCGCGGTGCAGCCAGCGGCGCGCCAGGCGCATGTTGGCCAGCTTGGCACTGCCGGCGGCAACGCCCTCGGCCTTCAGGCGCTTGACCTCGGCACGGCAGGCGTCGCGCAGGCCGCCGGCGTACTTGGCCATCACCTCGTAGCGGTTGGCGATGATCGCCTCCAGCGTCTTCGAGTCGGCGACCGGCCTCACGTCGCCCAGGCGCAGCATCGGCGGCGTCTTGCGGACCTTGGCCAGGCCCAGCATCTCGAGCCCACGGATGTAGGCCCAGCCGATGTCGAACTCGTACTTCTTGACCGACAGCTTGGCCGAGGTCGGGTAGGTGTGGTGGTTGTTGTGCAACTCCTCACCGCCGATGATGATGCCCCACGGCGAGATGTTGGTGCTGGCGTCGACCGCTTCGAAATTGCGGTAGCCCCACCAGTGGCCGAGACCATTGATGATGCCGGCAGCCGTGATCGGGATCCACGCCATCTGGATCGCCCAGATCGTCGCGCCGATCGCGCCGAACAGCGTCAGGTTGATGATCAGCATCACGCCGACGCCCTGCCAGCTGTAGCGGGTGTAGAGGTTGCGCTCGATCCAGTCGTCCGGCGTGTTGTGGCCGTACTTGGAGAGCGTCTCCTGGTTCTTGGCTTCAGCGCGGTACAACTCGCTGCCGGTGAACAGAACGGTCTTGATGCCGTGGGCGACCGGGCTGTGCGGGTCTTCCTGGGTTTCGCACTTCGCGTGGTGCTTGCGGTGGATCGCGACCCACTCCTTGGTCACCATGCCGGTCGTCAGCCACAGCCACAGCCGGAAGAAGTGCGAGGGTGCCGCATGCAGATCGAGCGATCGGTGTGCTTGCGAGCGGTGCAGGAAGATCGTGACGGATGCGATCGTGATGTGGGTCAGAACCAGCGCAATGATGACAATTTGCCACCACGTGGTTTCGACCAGGCCGTTTGCCAGCCAGTTCACCAGAGCATCCCAGACCGTCATCAACAGATTCATCAAAGCGCCTTTGCACCGTCACACAAGAAACGGGTCCCGCATTGTAGGGGGCCCTCCCAACAAACAACCCGATGGAAGAGCGGGGTTTGCACCATTCAGTTCCGCAGATGGTGGCGCATTGATCGAAATCAACGCACCAGCCGTCAGCGCTCACTCACATCCGCGGCACCACCAGCATCAACGGCGCTCCCAGACTGCGGCAAAGAACCCGTCGGTCGCGTGCCGGTTCGGCCAGAGACGCACGAAACCGTTCGTGACGAGTTCGCCCGGCGTGCCGGCATGCGCCTTCTCCAGCGCCGCGGTCGCATCCACCGGCGTGAACTCGCGGGCGTGCGATTCGCTGAAGGCCTGCGCGATGCCTTCGTTCTCGGCCTCCAGCAGGCTGCAGGTCGCGTAGACGAGCCGGCCGCCGGGCTTCAGCAACCGGGCCGCGCTGTCGAGGATGGCGGTCTGCTTGACCCGCAGCTCCTCGACCGATTCCGGCGACTGGCGCCATTTCAGGTCGGGATTGCGGCGCAGCGTGCCCAGCCCCGAACAGGGGGCGTCGACCAGCACGCGATCGATCTTGCCGGCCAGCCGCTTGATGCGGTCGTCGCGCTCGTGCGTGATCTGCACCGGGTAGACGTTCGACAACCCGCTGCGCGCGAGCCGCGGCTTCAGCGCCGCCAACCGGTGGCCGGAGGTGTCGAAGGCGTAGAGCCGCCCGGTGTTGCGCATCGACGCGCCGAGCGCCAGCGTCTTGCCGCCCGCCCCCGCGCAGAAATCCACCACCATCTCGCCGCGCTTGGCATCGGTGATCAGCGCCAGCAGCTGGCTGCCCTCGTCCTGCACCTCCACGTCGCCCGCGGTGAAGACATCGAGCTTGTTCACCGCCGGCTTGCCCTGGACCCGCAGGCCCCACGGCGAGAACGGCGTCGGCTGCGCGTCGATGCCCTTGGCGGCCAGCGCCGCCTGCACGTCCTCGCGCTTGGCCTTGAAGGTGTTGACGCGCAGGTCCAGCGGCGCGCCCTCGTTGAGGCTGTTCACCAGCGGCCAGAACTCCTCGCCGAGCGAGGCCTGCAGCCGTTCGGCGAGCCATTCGGGCAGGTTGTGGCGC
>NZ_JBFUCB010000230.1:0-8671 GCF_056405435.1 Rhizobacter sp. P1_G5
GCACCGGAATGACGGCCGCAGCGGGCATCGACTTGTTGCTCGGCAACGTGCTTGACATGGCGAGTCCTTGCAAGGTTTGATCGTCCGTGTGGATTGGACAGGATGAGGCTCGACCATGAAAGCATTTTCGGGAAGCTGCCTGTGCGGGCAAGTGCGGGTGTCCGTGCGGGGCGAACCACTGCGCGTCGGCATCTGCCACTGCACCGACTGCCGGCAGGAAAGCGGTTCGGCCTTCACCTTCTATGGCATCTGGCCGACCCCGCAGTTCGAGCACGCCGGCGACACGGCCCACTTCAAGGGGCGATATTTCTGCACGCGATGCGGGTCGCGGCTGTTCTCCGTCGACGAGCAAGAGGCCGAGATCAAGCTCGGCCTGCTGTCGCAGGCCCCCACCCCGCTGGTGCCGAGCTACGAGCTCTGGGTCAAGCGCCGCGAGCCATGGCTGCGGCCGGTCGACGGCGCCGAGCAGTTCGACGAGGACCGCACCTGAACCCCGCTGCACCGCGATTTGGAAACATCGCGTGACGACAGGCGCGCAGGCGCAGAGTGGAACCGTATC
The DNA here is from genome assembly GCF_056405435.1 of Rhizobacter sp. P1_G5. NCBI lineage: Bacteria > Pseudomonadati > Pseudomonadota > Betaproteobacteria > Burkholderiales > Sphaerotilaceae > Rhizobacter > Rhizobacter sp. P1_G5. The sequence continues at coordinate 560 of NZ_JBFUCB010000230.1, forward strand.
CACTTTCGCCCATACATCGCGTTGCAACGGACGCACACGCACACAGATCTGAACAGGTCGGCTGCCTAGGATCCGCCCGCACCCTTCAGACCTGGAGCCCACGTGACACTCACCCGCCGCACTTTCCTCGGATCCGCCGCCGCCGGCGCCGCCTCCGGCGCCCTGCCCTTCGCCACCGGAGCGGCCCATGCCGCGAGCCCCGTCGGCGACGTGGTCGGCAAGATCACCGTCGGCTACCAGGGCTGGTTCGCCTGCGCGGGCGATGGCGCGCCGATCCGCGGCTGGTGGCACTGGTCCAACGACTGGGGCCGCCCGCCGTCGCCGTCGAACAAGGCCATCAGCGCGTGGCCCGACATGCGCGACTACGCCGCCGGCTACCGCAGCGACTACGGCAACCTGAACAACGGCTCGCCCGCCACGCTGTTCTCGTCGTACGACCAATCCACCGTCAACACGCACTTCCTGTGGATGCAGCAGAACGGCTGCGACACCGCCGCACTGCAGCGCTTCAACCCGAACGGCGGCGAAGGCGCCACGCGCGATGCGATGGCGACCAAGGTGCGCACTGCCGCCGAGGCGACCGGGCGCAAGTTCTACATCATGTACGACGTGAGCGGCTGGGCGAACATGCAGCCGGAGATCAAGGCCGACTGGACCAACAAGATGGCGGCGCTGGTCGCCTCGCCCGCCTACGCGAAGCAGAACGGCCGCCCGGTGGTGGGCATCTGGGGCTTCGGCTTCAACGACGACAACCACCCGTGGCCCGCGGCGGCCTGCCTCGACGTCATCAACTGGTTCAAGGCCCAGGGCTGCTACGTGATGGGCGGCGTGCCCACCTGGTGGCGCAACGGCAACAGCGATTCGCGTGCCGGCTACCTCGACGTGTACCACGCCTTCAACATGATCTCGCCGTGGATGGTGGGGCGCATCGGCGATGCCGCCGGCTCCGACTGGTTCTACGCCAATGCCAACCAGCAGGACCAGGCCGATTGCAATGCACACGGCATCGACTACCAGCCGTGCGTGCTGCCGGGCGACCTGGGCGCGCGCCAGCGGGCCCATGGCGACTTCATGTGGCGGCAGTTCTACAACATGGTGYGGGTGGGCGCGCAGGGCATCTACATCTCGATGTTCGACGAGTACAACGAGGGCAACCAGATCGCCAAGACCGCCGAGACCACGGCCTTCCTGCCGTCGAACTCCGGCATGCTCGCGCTCGACGAAGACGGCACGCCCTGCTCGTCCGACTACTACCTGCGCCTCACCGCCGACGGCGGCCGCATGCTGAAGCGCCAGATCGCGCTCACGCCCACCCGCCCGACGCAGCCGGTGGCCGGCGGCACGACGCCGGGCACCGGCCGGGTCGTCAGCCTGCGGGCACGCGTCAACAACGCCTATGTGTGCGCGGAGAACGCGGGCGACGGCGCCTTGATCGCCAACCGCGCGGCCATCGGCGGCTGGGAGCAGTTCGACCTGCTGGATGCCGGCGGCGGCAACGTGGCGCTGCGCTCGCATGCGAACGGCAAGCTCGTCACCGCCGACAACGCCGGCAACTCGCAGCTGATCGCCAACCGCACGGCCATCGGCCTGTGGGAGACCTTCCAGCTGATCCGCAACCCGAACGGCAGCGTCACGCTGCGGGCGCTGGTCAACAACCGCTACGTGACGGCCGAGAGCGCGGGCGCCGCACCGCTGATCGCCAACCGGACGGCGATCGGGCCGTGGGAGCAGTTCGACCTGATCGGCGGGTGATCACCCCCCTCACCCCATCAGCACCAGCGATTCCTCCGGGTACCGGTTGCACATGAACTCCACGAACGCCCGGACCTTCGGCGCAGGCAGTCGCCTCGATGTGTGCAGGACCCACAGCGCGACCTCCACGCCCGAGACCGTCCCCCACTGAACCAGCTCCCCGCGGGTCAGCTGGTTCCATGCGATGGACTGCGGGATGAGGGCTGCGCCGGCGCCGGCGACGGCCGCGTCGCGGACCATCAGGAACGAGGACAGCCTCAGCTTCGGGATGGGGTCCAGGACCAGCCGTCCGTCGTCGAGCTTCCAATGGGTCGGCTGGAAGCTTGAGGACACGATGCCGGGAACGGCCCTGACCGCACCCGGGCCGGGCATCGGCACCGAGGGTGCGGCCACGACGACCAGCCGGTCCTTCGCGAAGCACCGCCCCACCAGGCTGCTGTCCGGGCTCGGGTTGATGCGAATGGCGACATCGAACTGCTCCTCGACCAGGTCGACCAGGCGGTCCTCGGCCACCACCTCGCACGTGACCTCCGGGTAGGCCGCGCAGAACTCCGCGCTGATCCGCCCCATCGCCAGTTGCGAGAACAGCACGGGCGAGGCGACACGCAGGCGTCCGCGCGGCATGGCCACCCCCTCCCGGGCCGCGGTCATGGCTTCGGCCACCTCGTGGATCGGCCCTTCGGTTCGAGCCATCAACAGCTCGCCGGCTTCGGTGAGCTTCAGCCCCCGGGCGCTGCGCTCGATGAGCCGCACGCCGAGTTGCTCCTCCAGGTCCGAGATGCGCCGGGACAAGGTCGCCTTCGATTTGCCGCTGGCGCGACTCGCCTTGCCCAACCCCCCGTTCGTCGCGACAAGCGCGAAGTCGGCCAGTGCGTTCAGATCCATGGTGTTCCATATTTGAAACGGTGTATCTACATTCTGGCGTCTTCGTTTTATCAGTGCAACGGTCTATCTTCTCGTCATCGCAACCTGATACGAGGAACTTCAAATGAGCACCACTCGACAACGCGCCGTACTGATCCGGGCCTATGGAGGCGCCAGCGCCGCCGAGGTGGCCGAGATCGCCAGCCCGCAAGCCGGACGCGGCGAGGTCCTGGTCCGGGTCCGGGCCGCCGGCGTGAACGGCATCGATTGGAAGGTCCGCGAGGGCTACGTCCGGGACGCCTTCCCGCTCCAACTGCCGGCCGTGCTGGGCATCGAACTGGCGGGCGTGGTCGAGGCCGTCGGCCCCGGCGCCTCCCGCTTTCGTGTCGGCGATCGCGTCATGGGAGCGCCGGGCAGGCTCGGCGCCTACGCCGATGTCGTGGCGGTCGACGAAGGCAACTTGGCTCGCACGCCGGCAGGCCTCGACGATGTCCAGGCGGCCGCCATTCCCGTGGCAGCCGTGGCGGCCTGGCAGAGCTTGCATCACGCAGGTCCGATCGGCCCCGGCCAGCGCATCCTGATCCACGGCGCGGCGGGTGGGCTCGGCGGCCACGCCGTGCAGTACGCGAAACGGGCGGGGGCCGAGGTCTTCGCGACCGCTGCCACCGCCCACGTCGAGTACGTGCGCGGTCTCGGGGCGGACCACGTCATCGACCACCAGACCCAGCGCTTCGAGGACATCGCCCGGGACATCGACCTGGTGCTCGACTACGTCGGAGGCGAGGTCCTCGATCGCTCGTGGCAGGTCCTGGCGGAGAACGGCGCCATCGTCGGCACCTCGTCCCCCGACATCCTGGCGCGCACCCCGGCGGGCCGCCGCGGCCTGTGGTTCATGAACAAGCCGGACGCTGCGCTGCTGGAAACGCTGGCGGCCGATGTCGCCGCCGGCACGCTGAAGTCGCCGGTCAGCGAGGTGGTCGGCTTCAACGACCTCCCTGCGGCCATCGAACGCAATCGCACCACCTCGCGCACCGGCAAGGTCGTGGCGGACTTCTCCCGCTGATCCCTCTGAACCACCCGATCCATCATTCCCTGGAGATTCACATGAGCATCCTCGTCACCGGTGCCACCGGCACCATCGGTTCCCTCATCGTTCAACGCCTGGCCGGCGCCGGCGCCAGCGTCAAGGCCCTCGTTCGCCAGCCGGGCAAGCGCAGCTTCCCCGCAGGCGTCACCGAAGTGGTCGGCGACCTGACCGACGTGCCCTCGATGCGCGCCGCGCTGTCGTCGGTGCGAACGCTGTTCCTGCTGAATGCCGTCACGCCCGATGAGGTGACGCAAGCCCTCATCGCGCTGAACCTGGCGCGCGAGGCCGGCATCGAGCGCGTCGTCTACCTGTCGGTGATCCACGCCGACCAGTACACCAACGTGCCCCACTTCACGAGCAAGTACACGGTCGAGCGCATGATCGACAGCCTCGACATGCCGGCGACCATCCTGCGTCCGGCCTACTTCATGCAGAACGAGGGCACGGTCCGGCAGGTGATCGAGGGCTACGGCGTCTACCCGATGCCGATCGGCTCGGCCGGCGTCTCGATGATCGATGCGCGCGACATCGCCGACCTCGCCGTCGCCGAGCTGTTGCGCCGTGACGGGGCGCCTGCACCGCTCCCGCGCGTGACGCTGGACCTGGTCGGCCCGCAGGCGCTGACGGGCACTTCCGCGGCAAAGGCCTGGAGCACCGCCCTCGGTCGCGAAATCGCCTACGGCGGCGACGACGTGGCCGCCTTCGAAGGGCAGATGGCGTCGTTCGGCCCGGCCTGGCTGGCCTACGACATGCGCCTGATGATGGCCGGCATCCAGAAGCTGGGCATGCGGGGCGAAGACGGCGCGGTGGATCGCCTGCAGGCGATCCTGGGACGCCCGCTGCGCACCTACGCCGCCTTCGTGGCGGAGTCCGTCGCCGCAGCCTAGAGTGCCTGCTGGAGCTCGGCCTCGGCCAGCTCCAGCCGGTACGGCTCCGGCCCGACGCCGGCACGGTCTCGCCGGTGTGCGCCATGACCTCGTCGAGGCTCAGGCACAGGCGCTGATCGGGCGGTGATCCTCACGACCCCGAAACCCCAGGCGGCGCCACGTCGTCCACGAAATCGAACCCCTCCGTGCGCGCGTCCTTGTCGATCGAGGGTTTCAGCTTGCGGGCCGCTGCCAGATCCTGCTGTCCGGCGGTGCTGTCGTTCAGACGCAGCTTCGCCAGACCTCGCCCGTACAGCGAAAAGGGCAGCGCCTGCACCTTGATCGCGCCATCGAAGGCCGCCTTGGCCTTTGCCGCATCTCCCAGGCGCAAGTAGGTCCAGCCAAGGCTGTCGCGATATGCCGCCGACCCCTCGTCCAGGTCCACCGCCTGTTTGCAATCCTGCAGGGCCAGCGTCAATTCCATGTTGAGCCGCGTGCGCATCCAGCAGCGGCTGTTGAGAACGCTGGCGAGGCGCGCGTCTCTTTGGTGGGTATTCACCCAGATATCGAATTGCCGCAGAGCCTGCGGGGCTTGGGAAAGCACGGCGTGCAACTCTGCCATGTCCGCACGCAGGGCAGAGGATGGCGGCAACACCTCGTCGAGTTGTGCAAGATCAGCCTGCGCGCCCGATAGATTGTCGAGCGCCACTCTCCCCCAGGCGCGGCGGAAGCGCGCCTCGTTCAGCTGCGGATCAAGTCGCAAGGCCTCGTCCAGATCGGCGAGCGCGGCCTGTGACTTGCGCATCATCAGATGCAGCCGCGCCCGGGCATACAGGTAGTCGGCCACCTCGGGTGCCAACTCGCAGGCTCGGTTCAGGTCTTCCAGGGCGCGGGTGTAGTTCCCCGCCGCCATGGCAGCGGATCCCCGACGCGCCAAGGCATCGGCATCGTCCTTCCCGACATCTTTCGGCAGTGCTGCATAACGAGCGTCGTACTCGCCCGGGGCCGCTCGAGCGAACGCGAACGGGGCGACGCCATTCCAGGTGGCGTAGACCTTGTCCTGCAGGCGTGAGACATAGATGCGGTGCGACAGAAAATAGTCCAGCCCCAACAGCATGCCCTGCTCCGAATCGTCGGCATCGTCGATCTCCAGGCGGGTGTTGACGATCTTCTCCCCGCCCAGTTCGAACAACGCGACGGGGCCTGCCCACGACTTCACGCGGCCTTCCCCCGCACCGCCGACGCGCCCCAGAGGCGTCAGGCTGCCCTCGTCGATGCCGGCGCGGCGGGCAGCCGCCAGCGTCAACGACGTATGTGGCGCTCCGGTGTCCATCAGCGCCATCGTGCGCTTGCCGTTGATGCTGACTGCCACACGGATGGCCGTGTCCCTGTCATGCCGGGTCGTCCCAAGCGGTGCTTCGATCACCGGGGCTTCGCCGGCCCAATGGGCGAAGTTGGTCTCGGCACACGCACCCTTCGGAAAACTCAGGCGCACGATGCCGTGCGCCAGGTCGTACTCGGTGTCCGCCATCGACAGAATGTTGCGGCCCAGAATCCCCATGATGCCGGYGCCCAACTCGTTGCCACCGACGATGAATTCCACGTTGTTCAATTCAGCCCCGAGCAGTCCCAGAGTTTGAACGCGTGTCAGCTTCGCATGGATGCGCCCCGTGTAGCCCTCGATGCGCATGCCATACGGCAGACTGCGCAACGACAGATTCAGCTGTGTCGCGGTGGACTCGCTGAGCATGCTGAAGAAGGCGCCACTGTCCACCAGCATCGGCACCTCGGTCCCGTTGAGGGTCAGGATTGCAATCGGGCGCTGGTCGACCACGCGCACCGGGATCTCCATCTGCTTGAGATCGCAGCCGGCCCAAGTCGACGATGCCGCCAGCAAGGCCGGCACTGCCACCAGTGCCGACGATACCCGGCACAACAGGAGCCGGCAACCGCCGGACACACCCACGCCAATTCGCAGCAAGCGACGACGCCATTGCATCAATATTTCCCCTCGGTGCTCGTGTTGATCTGGCAAGGCCGCCGCTCGCAGACACAAGAACGGCAGAGGTTTCCTCGACCTGACCTGGAATCAAGTCGAGTATGTCCGCCCCCGCGAGGTTCACATTCTCTCCGACGTCAACTGCGGCTGCATACGGCGCCCCATCACGTGCACGTCGAGCACCAGCCTGAAGTCGTCGAGCGACATCTTCGCGAGCTCCTGTCGCGCAGGATGCCGGCGTTGCTCACCAGGATGTCGATGCGCCCCCAGCGGGTCACCGCCGGGTGCACGGTCGGGAACGGACCAGTCTTTGTTCGACGGGGCGGGGACTCAATGGCGGGCGGACACATCGGCGGGGCATCGGCGATGTGCGTGGGGGCCATCGTGGAAACCCTGGGGGCGGACACACGGAGAGCCGCGGTGGACAATGACAGGCATGCACACACTGCGGCCTCTCGAGCTGACACGGCAGCAGATCCTGGGCCATCGACGAGACGCCAACGGGCTCGCCATGCGGCTGTCACCCGGCGCGGCATCGGTGCGGCGCGCAGCGTTCGCCGGCCTCCAGGACAGCGTGCCGCGAGCAGCGGTCCTGTCGCTGCATGCCCGGGTTGCAGGCACGACGCCCGAAGCCTGGGCGGATTCGTCCCTTGTCCAGCTCTGGGGTCCCCGGTTCAGCGCCTACGCCGTCGCGGCCGAAGATCGGGCCGTCTTCTCGCTCGGCWGGCTGCCGGCCGGCGGTGCGCAGCGGCGCAGGGCCGAGGATCTCGCCGATCGCCTGCACCAATGGCTCGACGGACGGGCGATGCCTTACGCCGAGGCAGGACAAGGGATGAACGTCGCTCCCAACTCGCTGCGCTATGCGGCAGCGACCGGTACCGTCCTGATTCGCTGGGACGGTGCCAAGCGGCCGACCGTCCGGACCGTCGAGCGGCCCGCGATGGACCCGGCGCAGGCACAACTCGAGCTTGCACGCCGGCACCTGCACGTCTTTGGTCCCGCTACGGCTGAGGGCTTCGCCGCGTGGGCCGGGATCTCGAAGGTCGCCGCACTGGCGGCGCACAAGGCACTCGCGCCAGACCTCGTCGCCGTGCGGACGCCGGCCGGCGACGCCTGGATCCTGGCGGAGCAGGAGGCCGGGTTTCGGGCGATCGCCGGGCCGGTCGAAGGCGTGCGGCTCCTGCCCAGCGGGGACGCGTACTTCCTCCTCCAGGGCGCGGATCGCGAGCTGCTGGTTCCCGAGGCGGACCGTCGCGCTGCACTGTGGACGTCCCGCGTCTGGCCCGGCGCCATCATGCTCGACGGCGAACTTGTCGGTACGTGGCGCCGCGCGGGGCGCGACGTCACGGTCCAGCCGTGGCAGCGGATGTCGTCCGAAGATCGCGATGCGGTCACAGCCGAAGCGGAATCGCTGCCGCTACCCGGCGCCGCGAATTCGACACGCGTTCACTGGATCGCCTGAGGAGCCCGGTTGCTGTCCGTGACCCGCGGCCGCCACCCGGGAAGCCCCGCGCGCCAGAACACGAAGGCCCACATGTCGGCAT
>NZ_JBFUCB010000231.1:0-8671 GCF_056405435.1 Rhizobacter sp. P1_G5
GGCGCTGCCGGTCGACCAGGCGGTGGCGCTGGCCGAGCCGCGCGAGGACGACGACACCGATCCGGCACTCGCTGCCCGCGACCAGTGCATCGTCGAGCTGCTGTACGGCTGACGATGCACTGGTCGCGGGCAGCGAGTGCCGGATCGGTGTCGTCGTCCTCGCGCGGCTCGGCCAGCGCCACCGCCTGGTCGACCGGCAGCGCCTTCGGCAGCGGCTTGGCGGCTTTCGGGGCGCGCACGCCGTCCACCGGGTTCATCGGCACCACGCCCTCGTGGCCGAGCCAGCGGTAGAAGCCGCGCCAGGCCGACAGCACCAGCGCGATGCTGCGCGAGCCCAGGCCCTGCGCATGCAGCTGCGCCGCCCAGCGCCGCACGTGGTGCACCTGGGTGGCGCGCAGCGACACCGGCTGCGCCTGCGCGAAGGCCTGCAGCCGCGCGAACGCATCGCGGTACAGCACGAGGCTGCGCGGCGCGAGCCGTCGCTCGGATTCGAGGTGGACGAGGTGACGCTGCAGGTCCGCGTCGAGTGCGGCGGACGGTGCAGTCATCGCGCGGGACCGGCCCAGGCCTTCAGGCGATCGGCAGCAGCCGCGACAGGCCGGCGCTCGCGATGTCGCCGATGCGCGACAGGAACTCGGTGCCCATGTCGGCGCTGTAGCGCGTCGGGTCCGGCGAGGCCAGCACCAGCATGCCGAAGGCCGGGTCGTCCTGGCGCACGCGCAGCGGGATCAGCGCGAGCGACATCACGGTCGAGACGTCGGCCAGCCACTGGGCCGCCTCGAAGCCGGAATTGACGCCGCAGTACGGCTGCGAGAGGCTGGCCGCGAAGCTGCGGGCATCCTCGCTCACCGCCTTGGCGAACGGCAGCACGTTGAACACGTCGGCCGCGCCCCAGATGCGGATCGCCGACTGCGGGATCATGAACTGGTGCTTCAACTCGGCCACCAGCACGTCGGGCAGGTCGCCGGGGTTGTGCGTCAGCATGATCGCGCGCGTCCAGCGGTGCAGCTTGTCGGCGATCGAGACGTTCTCGGTGCCGTGGCGGATCATCTCGATGATGCGCAGCTCGAGCCCCTTGTTCTTCTCGCGCAGCATTTCCATCTGCCGCTCCTGCAGCGACACGGCACGCTGCCCGTGCGGGCTGGTCAGCTGGACCGCTGCCAGCAGTTCGGCGTGGCGCTCGAAGAAACCCGGCGTGTTGGCCAGGTAGTTCGCGATGTCCTGTTCGGTGATGCCTTGGATGCTCACGGGTGGGCCCTTCTACGTCTCTACAGATGGATCACGCCGTCGAAGACGGTCGTGGCGGGGCCGGTCATCAGCACGGGCTGTTGAAGGTTGCCGGCGGCACCTTGCCATTCGATCGTGAGTCGGCCGCCGCGCGCATCGACATCGACGCGCGCATCCAGCAGGCCCATGCGGATGCCGGCGACCACGGCCGCGCAGGCGCCGGTGCCGCAGGCGAGCGTCTCGCCGGCGTCGCGCTCGTGCACCCGCAGCCGGATGTGCGTGCGCGACAGCACCTGCATGAAGCCGGCGTTCACCTTGCGCGGGAAGCGCGCATGCTGCTCGATCAGCGGGCCCTGCGTCGCGACCGGTGCGGTGTCGACATCGGCCACCACCTGCACCGCATGCGGGTTGCCCATCGACACCGCAGCCACCTCGACGGTGCCGGTGCCCACCGGCAGCGGCCACAGCGCGAAGCCGTTCAGCTCGCGCGGCGCCAGGCCGCTGGCGTCGAAGGGCAGCGCGGGCAGGTCGAACACCGGGGCGCCCATGTCGACGGTGACGCGGCCGTCGTCCTGCATGCGCAGTTCGAGCACCTGACGAATCGTCTCGACGCGGATCGTCGTCTTGGTGCTCAGGTTCTTGTCGTGCACGAAGCGCACGAAGCACCGTGCACCGTTGCCACACTGTTCCACTTCGTCACCGGTGGCGCCGTTGAAGATGCGGTAGCGGAAATCGATGCCGGGCGTCGCGCTGGCCTCGACCACCAGGATCTGGTCGGCGCCGACGCCGAATCGCCGGTCGCCCAGTGCGCGCAGCTGCGCGGCATCCAGCGCCAGCGGCGCCGCGGTGGCATCGAGCACGACGAAGTCGTTGCCGGCCCCCTGCATCTTCGTGAACTGCACTCTCATGGGCGGGGATTATCGCCGCGCGCCATGACAGCGGGCCGGGCAGGGTCGCCGTTCATCCCGGCCATCTGCCCGCCAGAACCCGGTTTCTCGAAAACATCTGGCCGCCTGCAAAAGGCCTGCACAAAGCGTGGCGAGCATGCCGAACCATGCCGGAGGCGATCGTCGCGCCGGCTGTTCCTTACGGGAGACGCGATGGACATGAACACCACTTTTTCTGGCGATGACACCGGCGCCCGCTGCGGGCCGCTGACGCGCGCCCCCGCCGTCCGGCTGAAGCTCGGCCGACGACGCCCGGTGCGCGCCGGCAGTCGACCCTGCACCTGCGGCCGCGCCTTCGCGCCGCCGTTGCGCGCCGACAAGCGCTGGCGCCTGGGCGGCGTGCCCTGCCTGATCCTGCGTCGGGAGGCGGTGCCATGCTGAAATTCCTGAAGCGATTTCGCCGCCGCGACGAGCAGGAGCCGATGTTCGTCAGCGTCCCCGGCGAACCCGTGCCGCCGACGACGACGGCACGCCAGCCCGATGAGGTGTCGTTGCTGGAATGGCTGCGCCTCGTGCTCGGCCACCTGTGCACCGAGGAGCGCCTGCGCTTGCAGCAGCGCGTGGTGAACGGCGTGCATGCCGGCGACGCTGTGCCGCAGGCGGTGCGCCATGCGCTGCTGGCCGAAGGCGGGCAGCAGGACGGCCAGTGGGCGATGCTGCTGGTCGGCGTCGACGAGATCGCCGACGTCGAGCGGCAGGGGCGCGAACTGGCGCGGGCCGCCGGCATTGCGGCGATCTACGGCTGGAACTGGCGCGAAGGGCGCGGCCGCACGCCGCGTGCGGCGCTGTTCGAACTGCACACCTGGCTGCTCGGCTTCGGCTTCTCGCTGCTGCAGATGGACACCGGCCGCCAGGAGCACGCGATGCTGATGACCACCGCGGGCGACGCCGAGGTCGCGCTCCGGCTGGGCAATGCGCTCGGCGCGCGGCTGACGCTGCCAAGGAGCGACTGAGCGGTGATCGCAGGCGGGGCGGGCGCCGCAGTCAGTACAGCGACGCCTCGCCCGCCGGCCGCGTCTTGAAGCGCTTGTGAACCCACAGGTACTGCGCCGGGTTCTTGCGGATCTCGTCCTCGATCCAGCGGTTCATCGCCGCGGTGTCGGCGACGGGATCGTCGCTCGGGAAGTGCGTGAACGGTTCGCCGAAGCGCACCCGGTAGCCCTGGCCGCCGGGCAGCATCTCGGCGATCACCGGCTGCACCACCATGCCGAGCGCACGCGCCATGCGCGACGGTGCGAGCAGCGTCGCGGCCGGCACCCCGAAGAACGGCACGAACGCGGCATCGCGCGCGCCGAAATCCATGTCGGGCAGGTTGAAGAAGGCGTGCCCCTTGCGGATCGCGCGGATCAGCGGCAACGCCTTGTCGCTGCGCGGAAAGATCTCCGCATGGTCGCCGAAGCGCATGCGGCCCTTGCGGATCGCCTCGTCCATCACCGGGTTGCTCTGCTGCTGGTACATCGAGCAGGCCGGGTGCTGCTGGAACAGCAGCGTCGCGACGCCGGCCACGTCCAGCCCCATGAAGTGCGGCACCAGCCACATCACCGGCCGCGGGCTGCGCTCGGCGAGCTTCACGTCGCCTTCGACGTGGATGATCCGCTTCAGCTGCGACATCGGCGCATACCAGAGCAGGCTGCGCTCGAGGATGCTGCGGCCCAGCCACTGGAAATGCTCGCGGGCGAGCGCGAACCGCTGCTGCGGGCTCCAGTCCGGGTAGCAGAGCTCCAGGTTGCGCAGCGCAACGCGCCGCCGCGAGCGCGCCAGCGCGAACAGCAGCCGCCCCAGCCCGCGTCCCAGCGCGGCCAGCAGCGGCAGTGGCAGGCAATGCAGCAGCCACATCGTTCCCAGCAGCAAGCGGGTTCCCATCGAGCGTTCTCTATTCTTTTTGCGCGGCGTCCGCCGGATGTTCGCGCGGCGCCTTGTATCGGTTGTAGCCCCACAGGTACTGGCCGGGGCACTGCAGTATCAGCTGTTCCATCGCCCGGTTGACGGCGCTGGCCGCCTCGGTCGGGTCGTCCGGCAGCGCGCCGGGGAATTCGAAGAAGCGCTGCACGTAGCCGGCACCGCGCGGCAGCCGCTCGCCCCAGGTCAGCAGCAGCGCGGCACCGGTCTGCTGCGCGAGCCGTGCCGCCAGCGTCATCGTGTAGGCCGGCTTGCCGAAGAAGGGTGCCCACACGCCCATGCCGTCGGGCGGCACCTGGTCGGGCAGCAGGCCGACCATCTCGCCGCGGCGCAGCGCGCGGATCATCTGGCGCACGCCCGACAGCGTGGCCGGCACCGCCTGCAGGTGCGGCCGGTCGCGGGCGGTCTCCTCGAGACGGCGCAGCCAGGCCTGGCGTGCCGGGCGGTACAGCACCGTGATCGGCTGCTGCGTGCCCCAGCGCTCGGCGATGGCCTGGGCCGTGATCTCGAAGCAGCCCATGTGCGGCGTGAGCAGCAGCACGCCGCGGCCGGACTCGAGCGCGCGGGCCACCAGCGCCTCGCCCTCGAAGCGCACCAGGGCGAGCACGCTGCGGTCGATCGGCCGCAGCCACAGCTTCGGCAGTTCCATCACCATGCGGCCGGCCGATGCGATCGCCGGGCGCCACGCGGGCCTGTCGAGCCCGGCCTGGGCGGCGTTTTCGACCATGCGGCGCCGGTAGCTGCCGGACAACGCGTAGCCCAGCCAGCCCAGGACGCCGCCGAGAAGATGCAAAAAGCCCAGCGAAAGCCCGGCAAACCAGCGCAATAGGGTTGTCATCTGTTTCTATAATCCCGCCATCGCCGAGTTATGAACTACTTGCGGGGCGATTCAAAAATCCTGCTAAAGCGTTCGCCGCTCGAAGAACCCTCAAGTCCGGCAACGCGGTTTTCAACCTTGCTGGAGTTTAAGAGTGTCGAACGACTTCCTTTTCACGTCCGAGTCCGTTTCTGAAGGCCAYCCCGACAAGGTCGCCGACCAGATCTCCGACGCCATCCTCGACGCGATCTTCAAGCAGGACCCGCGYTSSCGYGTKGCCGCCGARACGCTGACCAACACCGGCCTGGTCGTGCTGGCCGGCGAGATCACCACCAACGCGCACGTCGACTACATCCAGGTCGCCCGCGACACGATCAAGCGCATCGGCTACGACAACACCGAGTACGGCATCGACTACAAGGGCTGCGCGGTGATGGTCTGCTACGACAAGCAGTCCAATGACATCGCCCAGGGCGTCGACCAGGCGAGCGACGACCACCTGAACACCGGTGCCGGCGACCAGGGCCTGATGTTCGGCTACGCCTGCGACGAGACGCCCGAGCTGATGCCCGCGCCCATCTATTACGCGCACCGCCTGGTCGAGCGCCAGGCCCAGCTGCGCAAGGACGGCCGCCTGCCGTTCCTGCGCCCCGACGCGAAGAGCCAGGTGACGATGCGCTACGTCGACGGCAAGCCGCACAGCATCGACACCGTCGTGCTGTCGACCCAGCACAGCCCGGACCAGAGCGAGACGCCGAAGAAGATGAAGGCCTCGTTCAACGAAGCCATCATCGAGGAGATCATCAAGCCGGTGCTCCCGAAGGAGTGGCTGAAGGACACCAAGTTCCTGATCAACCCGACCGGCCGTTTCGTCATCGGCGGCCCGCAGGGCGACTGCGGCCTGACCGGCCGCAAGATCATCGTCGACACCTACGGCGGCGCCTGCCCGCACGGCGGCGGCGCGTTCTCGGGCAAGGATCCGAGCAAGGTCGACCGCTCGGCCGCGTATGCGGCGCGCTACGTCGCGAAGAACATCGTCGCGGCAGGCCTGGCGCGCCAGTGCCAGATCCAGGTGGCGTACGCGATCGGCGTGGCCCGCCCGATGAACGTGACGGTCTACACCGAAGGCACCGGCGTGCTCCCCGACGACAAGCTGGCCGCGCTGGTCAACGAGCACTTCGACCTGCGCCCGAAGGGCATCATCCAGATGCTCGACCTGCTGCGCCCGATCTACGAGAAGACGGCCGCCTACGGCCACTTCGGCCGCGAGGAGCCGGAGTTCAGCTGGGAAAAGACGGACAAGGCCCAGGCGCTGCGCGCAGCGGCGGGGCTGTAAGAGACGGCTTGTCAGACAGACGGGCCTGCGTGCAGTAGTGCGCGCAGCGCTGTCGGCGATCGCTACCGCGGCTTCAGCCGGCGGCGCGGCCCGCCGATATGCGGGACGAAGGCGTCGAGACCGGCGTCACCGGTCCTGCCCATGCCCCTCGCTCCTGCTGCTGCTTCCTCGCTGACCGTCCTCGTCGTCGACGACCAGCCCGGCGTGCGCGTCGCGCTCGTCGCGCAGCTCGATGCACTGGGCCACCGGGTGCTCGAAGCCGGCGACGCGACCTGGGCGCTGGAGCAGTTCCAGCGCCACCAGCCCGACCTGGTGCTGCTCGACGTCGTGATGCCCGGCCATGACGGCTACTGGCTGGCGCGCCAGATGCGCCAGGCCGAGTCCGGCCGCTGGACGCCGATCATCTTCCTGTCCGCGCGCGACCAGGAGCAGGACCTGTGGAAAGGCATCGAGAGCGGCGGCGACGATTACCTGGTGAAGCCGGTGTCGACCGTGGTGCTGGCCGCCAAGCTGCGCGCGATGACCCGGCTGCTGCAGATGCAGGCCCAGCTGATGCAGGTGTCGTCGGAGCTGCGCACCGCGAACCAGCGCCTGCAGCACCTGAGCGAACTCGACGAACTGACCGGCCTGATCAACCGCCGCGGCTTCGACCGCCTGCTGCATGCCGAGATCGGCGCCGCGCGGCGCGAGCAGCAGCCGCTGACGCTGGTGTTCTGCGACCTCGATGCGTTCAAGCCCTACAACGACACGCTAGGCCACGTGCAGGGCGACGATTGCCTGCGCCGCATCGGCGCGCTGCTGCGCGACGCCTGCCACCGGCCACGCGACCGCGCGACGCGCTACGGCGGCGAGGAGTTCGCGCTGATCCTGCCGAACACGCCGAAATCGGGCGCGATGACCTTCGCGCGCGCGATCCGCCGGATGCTGGCCGGCGTGGCGCTGCCGCACCCGGCCTCGCCGGTCGGCGGGCTGGTCACGCTGACCGGCGGCATCACCACCTGCATTCCCGACGCCCAGACCACCGCCGAAGGCATGGTGATGCGCGCCGACCAGGCCCTGTACGCCGCGAAGGCGCAGGGGCGGGACCGCTTCTTCAGCTTCGAGATGCAGCTCGACACGGTGGAGCAGCTGGAAAGATAGGGCCCCCCAGTCGCTATCGCTCCTGCCCCCGAGGGGCGCCTCCCTTCGGCCCGGCGGAGCCGGATCCTGGGGAGTGGCTTGATGGAGCGCCTCGCTTTCGCGGGCGCGGCCGAGGACTGGTGACACCAACTGGCAACCGGATGCCGCATCATTCCGGCCATGCCGATCACCCTCGACCACCTGCGGCGCTACGCCGTCGCCCGCACGCTCTTCAAGCCGACCACGCTGCTGCGCGCGATCCGCCAGCTGGGGTTCCTGCAGGCCGACCCGATCCGTTCGCCGGCGCGCGCGCAGGACCTGACGCTGCGCCACCGCGTCAAGGGCTACCGCGCGGGCGAGCTGGAGCGCCGCTACGCGAAGCTGCCGATCGAGGAGGACTGCCTCGTCAACTACGGCTTCCTGCCGCGCGAGCACCTGGCGCTGATGCACCCGCGCGTCGCCACGACGGTGTGGGACCGCGCCACGCAGCGCCGCGCCGCCGACGTGCTGGCCTTCGTGCGCGAGCGCGGCCGCGTGCACCCGCGCGAGGTCGACGATCATTTCGCGCACGGCCGCGTCACCAACTACTGGGGCGGCTCGTCGAACGCCAGCACCCACCTGCTCGACGGCATGCACTACCGCGGCATGCTGCGCGTCGTGCGGCGCGATGCGGGCATCCGCGTCTACGAGGCGGTCGAGCATGCGCCGGCCGACGACAGCCCCGGCGAACGGGCGCGCCGCGCCGCCGCGCTGCTGGAATTGATCGTGCGCAAGTACGCGCCGCTGCCGGCGCGCAGCCTGACCCACCTGACCGCGTTGCTGGGCTACGGCGCACCGCACCTGAAGACGCAGACGCAGGCGGCGATGAAGCTGGCGCGCGAGCAGCTCGCGAGCCTGCAGCTCGATGGCGTCACCTGGTACTGGCCGGCCGACGAGAACCCGGCCTCGCGCCGCCATGCGCCCGATGACGCGGTGCGGCTGCTCGCGCCGTTCGACCCGGTGGTCTGGGACCGCACCCGCTTCGAGCTGCTGTGGGGCTGGGCCTACCGCTTCGAGGCCTACACGCCGGCACCGAAGCGCAGGTTCGGCTACTACGCGCTGCCGCTGCTGTGGCACGACCGCGTGATCGGCTGGGGCAACCTGTCGATGGTCGGCGGGCGGTTGACGCAGCAGCTCGGCTACGTCGACGGCCGCGCGCCGCGCGACCCGGCGTTCAAGGCCGGGCTGGCCGACGAGATCGAGCGCATGCGCAGCTTCCTCGGGGTCGACTGAGCTTCAGCCGCCGGCCTGCAGCGGCCGCTGCCGCGCCGCGAGCGACGCCGCCAG
>NZ_JBFUCB010000232.1:0-8652 GCF_056405435.1 Rhizobacter sp. P1_G5
GCGCCGGGCTCAGCACCTCGAACGGCCGCGGCCCGCTCGCGTACACGCCCTGCCAGCGCTGCAGCACGCGCAGCGGCTGCCCGAGCAGGTCGCCGGCGAGCGCCAGCAGCAGCTCGTCGATGCGCTCGTCGTGGAAGGGCGCGACGGTGCCGCCGTAGTGGTGCGAATCGCCGACCACCAGCTCGCCGCGCTCGCCCAGCTGCTGCACGATCAGGTGGATGCCGTGCTCGAGCAGCGCCGGTGTGTCCTGCTGCACCCGGCGGCGCAGCGCGTCGATCCCGTCGACGCCGGCGAACGACGGGTAGTGCAGGCACGACAGGCCGGTCAGCAGCGCCTGCCCGTAGCGCGACCCCGGGTTCGCGAGCCGCAGCATCTGCAAGGCACAGCGCTGCAGCGCGAGCGGTGCGAAGACCTCGGGGTAGAGGGTCTGGAAGTCCGAGCCGCTGCAGACGACGGCGCGGTCGGCCGGGAAGTGCCCGCGCGAGGTCTCGATCCGAGGCAGCTCGATGGCATGCACCTGCGTCCCGACATGGAACTCGACGCCATGCCGCTCAGCCAGCCACTGCGCGAAGGCCGGGATCGCCTCGCGGGCCTCGAACGCGATCTCTTGCGGGCTCCACAGTGCGCCGATGCCGTTCAGCGAACGATCGGCCACCTGCGCGGCCGTCCGCAATTGCGTCGTGTACTCGCTGCCCTTCAGCGCGTGAAAGGACTGCAGCAGCGCCCATTCCGCCGCGTTGCGCGCCACCGTCAGGCTGCCCTCGGCCTGGTGCCAGGCGCCGAGGGCTGGCAGCAATTCGAGCCACAGCGTTCGGCTGCGCCGTGCCAGCTCGAGCATCTCGCCCGCCGGCTGGCCGAGCACCAGCCCGAGGCCGAAGTTGCGCACCGAGGCGCCGACCGCCTGCGCATCACGCTCGAACACGCTGACCCGCCAGCCGCGCCGTGCGGCAGCCCAGGCATGCGCCAGCCCGACGACACCCGCGCCGACGATCGCGAGCCGTCCGCTGCTCACGGCCGCTCGCCGCGCGCGAGTCGCGCCTCGATCGCCTCCAGCACCGCGGGCAGCCCGGCGATGCTGTCGATCACGAAATGCGACCCGGCCTGCGCCAGCTTCGCCGCGGCGCGGCGGCGATGCGCCTGCAGCCCGTCCGGCCCCAGCGCCTGCAGCTCCGCCAGCGTCAGCCCGGCCTCGTTGCCCGACAGCGACAGTCCGACCGTCCACATGCCGGCCGCGAGGCCTTCCTCGATGCCGGGCACCGTGTCGTCGACCTTCACGCAGGCGGCGAGCTCGCCGATGCCGAGCTCGATCACGTTGGCCAGCGCCATCCACGGCCCCGGCCGGCCGCCTGCTTTCAGGTCGTCGGTCGCGACCGCATGGTCCAGCCTCAGGCCCTGCGTGGCGGCGTGCGGCAGCAGCCGGTCCATCACGACGCGCGGGTAGCCGGAGCACGAGCCGAGCTTCAGGCCGCGTGCACGCAGCGCGGTGACGACGTCCAGCGCGCCGGGGATCAGCGTCGAGTACTGCGCGACCCGCTCCACCTGCAGCGGCATGAAGGCGGCGTACAGCGCATCGACGTCGTCGCGGCCCATCGAATGGCCAAAGCGCGCCTGCCAGCGCGCGGCCACGCCGGGCTGCCGGCCGAGCGCCTGGATGTGGTCCCACTTCGCGAGACCCATCGGCACGCGTGCTTCGGCC
Organism: Rhizobacter sp. P1_G5; assembly: GCF_056405435.1. NCBI lineage: Bacteria > Pseudomonadati > Pseudomonadota > Betaproteobacteria > Burkholderiales > Sphaerotilaceae > Rhizobacter > Rhizobacter sp. P1_G5. The sequence continues at coordinate 1,697 of NZ_JBFUCB010000232.1, forward strand.
AGCGTGATCTCGATGCCGAAGCCGGCGAAGGCATCGATCAGCACCTGGGTCGGTGCGAACGAGCCGTGGTCGACCAGCGTGCCGGCCCAGTCGAAGATGACGGCCTGCAGTGGGCCCTGGTAGCGGCGGGTGTGGCGGTAGGGGGCCTGGTTCATGCCGATGCTCCCATCTCGTCGAGCGCATGGCCGATCGCATCGATCGCCTGCCCGATCTCGGCGCGGCCGATCGCGCCGATGCAGCCGACGCGGAAGGTCTCGACCGCCGTCAGCTTGCCCGGGTACAGCACGACGCCGCGTGCCTTCACGCGCTCGTAGAAATCGCTGAAGTTCCAGCCCGGCCCGGCGGGCGCATGCACCGTGACGATGATCGGCGCCTGGATCGCGGCCGGCAGGAAGCTGCGCAGCCCGAGCCGCGCGAGCCCGGCCAGCAGCGCCTCGCAGTTGTCGCGGTAGCGGGCCAGGCGCGCCGGCTGGCCGCCCTCGGCGTCATGTTGGTCGAGCGCGGCGGCCAGCGCCGCGAGCACATGCGTCGGCGGCGTGTAGCGCCATTGCCCGGTCTTCTGCAGGTAGCGCCACTGGTCGTGCAGGTCGAGCGACAGCGAATGCGCACGGCCCTCGGCCTGCGCCAGCGCGCGCTCGCGCACCAGCACGAAGCCCATGCCGGGCACGCCTTCGAGGCATTTGTTGCTGCTGGCGATCACCGCGTCGAAGCGCAGCGTGCGCGCCGGCAGCGGCAGCGCACCGAAGCTGCTCATCGCGTCGATGACGAGGCGCCGGCCGGCGCGCTCGACCACGTCGGCGATGGCCTCCAGCGGGTTCAGGATGCCGGTGCTGGTCTCGCAGTGGATCACGCCGACGTGGGTGATGGCTGCGTCGGCGGCGAGCGCGTCGGCGACGCGCGCCGGGTCGACGGCCGCCGCCTCGCCGAAGTCCAGCACCTGCACAGCGCGGCCCATCACCGCGGTCAGCCGCGCCATGCGCTGGCCGTAGGCGCCGTTCACGAGCACCAGCAGCTTGCCGTCGCGCGGCAGCAGCGTGCCGATCGCGGCTTCCACGGCGAAGGTGCCGGAACCCTGCAGCGGCACGCAGACGAACTCGTCGCCGCCATCGATCACGGCCAGCAGCCGGCGGCACACATCCGCGGTCAGCGCGTTGAAGCGGCCGTCCCACGAGCCCCAGTCGGTCAGCATCGCCATCTTCGTGGCCAGGCTGGTCGTCAGCGGGCCGGGGGTCAACAACAAGGGTTCGCGCATCGGAACATCCGGGTGGGAAAGCGAAGGAATCAGGGCTGGCGCCAGGCCTGCGAGCGCCGCCCGAGCCAGGCCGCGAGCGCGTTGATGAGCAGCGTGGCGGCGAGCGAGCTCGCGACGATCAGCGTGGCCATCGCGGCGGCGGCCGCGGTGTCGCCGGCATCGTCCATGCCGAGCACCGCGATCGACGCGAGCGTGGTGTCGGGCGTGTAGAGGAACACCACCGCACTGACCGTCGTCATGCTGGAGACGAACAGGTAGCGCGCCACGTCGAGCAGCGCGGGCAGGCTGATCGGCAGCGTCACGCGCAGGCAGGCCGTCCACCACGGCCGCTTCAGGCTGCGCGAGACGGCCTCGATCTCGCCGTCGACCTGGCGCAGCGCGGTCACCATCGTCAGGTGCGCCGTCGTGTAGAAGTGGGCGACGCCGGCAGCGACCAGGATCGCGAGGCTGCCGTACAGCGCCCGCAGCGGGTTGCCGGGCGCGTTGAAGAAGAAGATGTAGCCGAGGCCGAGCACCAGCCCCGGCACCGCCATCGGCAGCAGCACCAGCGCGCGGATCAGCGCGGCCGGCGCGCGCGGCGCCGGGGTCTTCAGCGTCAGGTAGGCGGTGATGAAGACAAGCAGCGTGCCGGCCAGCGCGGTCAGCGTCGCCACCGTCACGCTGTTGCCGAAGGCGCCCCAGCCGCCGCCGTCGACGTGGTCGAAGTCATAGTGCGCGAGCGTCGGCACCAGCTTGTACGGCCACAGCTGGATCAGCGAGGCGGCGATCGCGGTGCCGAGCAGCGCCAGCAGGAACAGCGAGACGGCAGCGCACACGGCGCCGAGCACGCCGTCGCGCACGCGGTTGCGCCCCGGCCGGTAGGCGACCGAGCGCCCACCCATCGCCGCGCTGCCGCGGCGGGCGAGCCGCCGCTCGACGGCGAAGCTCAGCAGCGCCGGCAGCAGCAGGATCAGCCCGATCACCGCGCCCTTGCCGAAATCCTGCTGCCCGATCACCTGCTTGTAGGCCTCCAGCGCCAGCACCTGGGTCTGGCCGCCGATCACCTTCGGCACGCCGAAATCGGTGACCACCAGCGTGAACACCACCATGCCGGCCGACGCGAGGCCGTAGCGCGCATTCGGCAGCGTGATCGTCAGGAAGCGCCGCAGCCGGCCGGCGCCCAGCGATTCGGCCGCCTCGTACAGCCGCGCATCGGCCACCGCGAGCGCGGTCGCCAGCACCAGCAGTGCATGCGGGAAGGTGTAGAACACCTCGCCCATCACGATGCCGATCGGGCCGTAGATCGACGCGCCGCCGAGCCACGACTTCAGCAGCCCCTGGTTGCCGAACAGGTAGACCAGCGAGATCGCCGGCATCAGCGACGGCGCGAGCAGCGGCGACAGCGCGATCAGCCGCCAGACCGGCCGCCCCCACAGCCGCGAGCGTGTCAGCGCGAACGCGAAGGCGAGCGCGAGCGGCAGCACGATCGCGGTGGTGGCGAGCGCGATCAGCACGCTGTTCGACAACGCGCTGCGCAGCCGCGCCTCGCCGAGCAGGGCGTTCAGCTGCGCGAGGCCGGTGAAGCTGCCGTCGCGCGCCTGCACCGCCTTGACGAGGATGGCCGTCAGCGGCGCGGCCAGGAACAGCACGAACACGCCGGCCAGCAGCCACACCAGCAGGGCAGCCACATGCTCGTCGGCACTGCGCTGCAGGCGTGGCGGGTGCCAGGCCAGCGTGGTCACGGCGCGACGCTCTCGAACAGCCGCAGCCGCTCGGCCTGCAGCGTCACCGGCACGCGCTGGCCGGGCACCAGCGCATCGAAGCCGGCGTCGTTCGGGCCCACGTCGGCGAGGATCTCGATCTCGCGCGCGGCGCACAGCGACAGGCTGGCGCGGCGCACGCCGCCCATGAAGTCGACGCGGTCGACGCTGGCCATCAGCGTGTTCGCGCCGGGCGTCCAGTGCGGTTGCACGCGCACGTCTTCCGGCCGGCAGAACAGCGTTGCGGCCGACAGGCCCGGTGCGATCGCGTCGGTGCAGGCGATGCGCACGCCGCCGAGCTGGAACGCGCCCTGCGCGTCGCGCCGCACCGGCAGCCAGTTGGCACGGCCGACGAAATCGGCGACGAAGCGGCTGGCCGGTTGCCGGTACACCTGCTCGGGCGTGCCGACCTGCTCGATGCGGCCCTGGTTCATCACCGCGATCGTGTCGGCGAGCGCGAGCGCTTCTTCCTGGTCGTGCGTGACCATCACGGTGGTGACGCCGAGCTTGCGCTGCAGGCTGCGCAGCTCGCGGCGCAGGTGCTCGCGCACCTGGGCGTCGAGCGCCGACAGCGGCTCGTCGAGCAGCAGCAGGCTGGGCGAGGTGGCGAGCGCGCGGGCGAGCGCGACCCGCTGCTGCTGGCCGCCCGACAGCTGGGCCGGGTAGCGGGCGGCGACGCCGGCCAGGCCCACCAGGTCGAGCAGCTCCTGCACGCGGCGCGCGCGGGCGGCGCGATCGGTGCGCAGGCCGTAGCCGATGTTGGCCGCGACATCGAGGTTCGGGAACAGCGCGTACGACTGGAACACGATGCCGTAGTGGCGCGCGGCGGGCGGCAGGCGGCCGATGTCGCGCCCGTCGAGCCACAGCGTGCCGGCGTCCTGCGGCTCCAATCCGGCGAGGATGCGCAGCAGCGTCGTCTTGCCGCAGCCGGAGGGCCCCAGCAGGCAGACGAACTCGCCGCGGCGCACCGCGAGGTCGATCCCGGCGAGCGCGGTGAAGCGGCCGAAGCGCTTCGCGATGCCGTCGACGCGCAGCCAGCCGGCGCCTGTGTCGAGGGTTGCCGCGGGGCCGCCGTCGGCGAGCAGCGCGCCGGCGTGGAAGGTCTGCGGCTTCATGCGCGCTGCCCCAGCAGCACTGCGACGCGCGGCAGGAAATGCGCGATCGGCGGTGTCTCGAGCCCCACCACCTTGGCGGCGTCGTCATGGCGGCGCAGCCGGATCGCGCGTTCGGCCTGGCGGTGGCTCTCGAACTCGGCGACCGCGCGCTGGCTCATCGCGCCGCCCTGCAGTGCGAGGCTGTGCCGCGACGCCTCGGACAGCGCGTCCGCATAGCCCGGCTCGACCGCGCACAGGTAGCGCTTGGCCTCCACGTGCAACCCGATCGGCTCGACCACGTCGGCCGGCAGCCAGGGCCGCAGGAAGGGCAGCACGCGGTGCTGGTGCAGGTCGTCGATGCCGCGCGCGAGCGCGTCGTCGCGCTGCGCGCTCAGCAGGTGGCCGAGGTCGTGCAGCAGGCAGGCGACGACGAGCGCATCGTCGCCGCCCTGCTGCTCGGCCGCCCAGGCGCACTGCAGCGCGTGCTCGGCCTGGCTGATGGCTTCGCCGCCATAGAGCGACGAGCCTTCGCGGGCGAACAGCGCCTCGATCGCGGCGGCGGTCAGCACGCGCGGGTCCCTGTCATTTCTTCGGTTCGGACTTGCCGTCGTAGCGGCGCGTCCATTCGGCGAGGATGCGTTCGCGGTTGGCGGCCGACCATTTCAGGTCCTGCTTGATCAGCAGCTGCTCGTAGTTGGCGGGAATCAGCGGGTTCGGCTTCGCGACGCCGGGGTAGGCGACGATCGCGAAATTCTTCTCGTACAGCTCGTTGGCGCCCTTCGAGGCCGACCAGTCGGCGAGCTTGCGTGCGGCCTCCAGGTTCTTCGTGCCCTGCATCACCGCGGTGGCCTCGACGTCCCAGCCCAGGCCGTCCTGCGGGAACACCAGGTCGATCGGCGCGCCTTCTTCCTTCAGCTTCGCGGCGCGGTACTCGAACGCGATGCCGATCGGGAACTCGCCGGCCGCCGCCTGCTTGCACGGCTTGGAGCCGGAGTGGGTGTACTGCGCGATGTTGTCGTGCAGCCGGTCCATGTAGGCCCAGCCGTCCTTCTCGCCGTACATCTTGAGCCAGGCCGTCACGTCGAAGTAGCCGGTGCCGCTGGAGGCCGGGTTCGGCATCACGACCTTGCCGCGGTACTCGGGCTTCAGCAGGTCCTTCCAGGTCTCGGGCTTCTTCAGGCCGATCTTGGCGGCCTCGACGGTGTTGAAGCAGATCGCGGCGCCCCACACGTCCATGCCGACCCAGCTCGGCACCTTGGCATCGTCGACGTAGACCTTGCTCAGCTTGTCGACGCCCTTGGGCGCGTAGGGCTGCAGCATGCCTTCCTTCTCGAGCACCAGCAGCGAGCTGGCGGCAACGCCCATCACCACGTCGGCCTGCGGCGCGGCCTTCTCGGCCAGCAGCCGGGCGGTGATGATGCCGGTGGAGTCGCGCACCCACTTGATCTTCACGCCGGGGTTGTCGGCCTCGAACTGCGCCTGGTAGGCCTTGATCTGGTCGGCTTCGAGCGCGGTGTAGACGGTCAGCGTGGTGTCGGCATGGGCGAGGCCTGCGGCGAGCAGGGCCAGCGCGGCCAGCGGTGAAGCGATGCGGCGAGCGTGCATGGGAACTCCGGGGGTGGACAACCGGAGCGACTGTAGGAACGCGGCATGACGTCGTCGTGACGTCTAGATGACCGCGCCGCGGCAGGTGTTTCAGTGCGGCCGGGCGAGCAGCGCCGTCACGATCGCCTGCGTGTAGCGGCTCGCGACCTCCGCGATGAAGCGGTTGAAGTCGACGTGCGCCGCATCGTCGGCCCGGTCGGAGACGGTGCGCAGCACCGCGAACGGCACGCCGAAGTCGTGGCACACCTGCGCGACCGCGGCGCCCTCCATCTCGACCGCCAGCGCGTCCGGGAAGCTCGCCTGCAACAGCCGGCTCTCGCCCGCACTGCTGACGAAGCGGTCGCCGCTGAGGATCAGCCCGCGCCGCAGCTGCGGATCGCGCACGCCGAAATCATCCAGGTGGGTGCGTTGCAGGTGATCGAGCACCGACGAGGCCGCCGCCTGCACCTCGGCCGACAGCCGCGCATCGGCCGCGAAGTGCGACAGCCCGTACAGCGGCACCTCGTGGCGCGGGAACAGCGGCGACGCATCCATGTCGTGCTGCAGCAGCGTGTCGGCCACCACGATGTCGCCGACGCGCGCCGGCCCGAGGCCGCCGGCCACACCGGTGAACAGCACGCGCTCGACGCCGAACTCGGCCAGCAGCAGCGTCACCGTCGTGGCGGCGGCCACCTTGCCGATGCGCGACAGCACCAGCACGACGTCGTGCGCGCCGAGCCGGCCGGTCCGGAACTCGCGCCCGGCACGCTGCACGCAGCGCGCGCCGGACAAGCCCTGCTGCAAGCCGTGCAGCTCCTGCRCCATGGCGCTGACGATCGCGATGCGTGACATCTTCACATGATGCCTGTCAAGCCCGGATACACGACGCGCCGGACATGGCGTAACCTCCGTCGCCATTGCGCTCACTGGGAAGAGCAGTTGAACCACTCATGAGGCACATGCATTGACGTTTTCATCTTTCAGCCGCCTGGCGCCCTGGCTGTGCGGGGCCGTCCTCGGGGCGGCGACGACGACGGCGCTGGCCCAGTCGCCGGCCTGCGATCAGTTCAAGGAGGCGGTCGCCACGCGCATCCCGCCCGAGGTGCGCGGCGCGCTGGAGACGGTACCGGCCGCGACGCCGGTGCCGCCGGGCGCCAAGGTGGTCGGCACCTGCGACGGCGGGGCGTTCAAGATCCTGCACTACCGGCGCGGGGTGACGCCGCAGGGGGCGAACGCGGCCAGCGCACCGGGGGTGACGAACGCGGCAAGTCCGGCCAGCGCGGCGAG
>NZ_JBFUCB010000233.1:0-8596 GCF_056405435.1 Rhizobacter sp. P1_G5
GTTCAGCGTGGCGTCGGGCACCGAGTTCCAGAAGTGCAGCGCGAGCCGGGTGGCCTGCTCGTGCGCGGTGAGCGACACGCACGTTGCGTTCGCATCGGTGGCGGCCTGCCCCTTCTCGACGACGAAGTAGAACTTCGGCGACGCGATCATCGTGCCGAGCACCTTGGCCACCGAGGCCTGCGTCGCGGCGTTGCCGGCGGCGGTGCGGTACACGTTCACCTCGGCATCGGTCAGCGGCTGGCGGAACAGCAGCCGGCCGGCCTTGCGGATGAAGCTGGTGACGCAGGCATCGGCGGTGCCGGTGCAGCTGCCCAGCAGCGTGTTCAGGCGGTTGGCGTCGGCCGTCATCGACTTCGCCAGCGTCTCGGCGGTGTCGTGCAGCGCGGTCACCTGGCGCAGGTTCACGCCGGTGTCCAGGCGCTCGTAACCCTTGTGACGAGATGTACTCGGGTCGACCAGCACGTCGGGCGGGAACTGCGTGGTGTCGCGCACCAGCGGCCCGACGCTCGCGGCGAGCGTGGCATCGCCGGTGAGCGCGGTGGTGACGTCGGTCAGCGCGTTGACCACCTGGTCGCGCGTCAGCCGGCGTGGCTTCGAGGCGGCGCTGCAGCCGGGGCCGGCGACATCGCCCGGCGTCACGGCCTTGATCGTCACGGCGGCGATCTGCGCATGGGGGTCGGTGTCGGCGGGCACGACCACGGCGTTGCCGTTGCCGTTGCTGCCGGTGGGCGGCGCAGCGGCCGCGGGCGTCGATTCACTCGAGTCGCCATTGCAGGCCGCAGCGAGTGCTGCGACACAGAGGGCCAGGAGGTGGGATCGCATGGTGCTCTCGGTTGGATGGCTGGTTGCGGGGGGCTTCGGGGCGCGATTCTGTTGAAATCGCTCTCAGGAGAATTGACGGAGGTTTGACCAATGTGTGCTCGTACGAGGTGAAAATGCGGACGCAACCGAGCGCAACAGGCGTAACGGTGACGAGTTGAAACAGGCGTATGACGGCCTGCCGGCAGAATGGGGAGGCATCAAGACACCGGCACGTACCGGTGTCGGCACCGGAGTCGCGAGGGAGTTGATGGACAACGAGGTGTTCGTTTTCGGCCAGTGCGAAGTCCGCGTCGCGACGCGCGAGGTGCTGCTGGCCGGCGCACAACAAGCGATGGAGCCGCGGCCGTTCGAGCTGCTGGTCTACCTGATCCGGCACCGCGGGCGCATCGTCAGCAAGGACGAGCTGCTCGACAAGCTGTGGTCCTTCGATTTCGTCACCGCCAGCGTGATCGCGCGCGCGGTGATGAAGATCCGCAAGGTGATCGGCGACGACGGCGAGACCGGCGAACTGATCAAGACCGTGCACCGCACCGGCTACCGCTTCATGGGGCAGGTGCGCGAGAAGGTGGCGCCGCCGATGGTGCCGGCGGTGTTGCCCGCGGCGGTGCCACAGGCGCAGCCGGACCCGCTGCCGTCATCCGGTTCGGCCGTCGTGCCGGTGGCGGCGCCCTTGTCGGCGCCGGTCTCGCTCGCGCTGCTGCCGTTCGAGAACCGGACCGGCAGCGGCGACCTCGACTGGCTGGAGCTCGGGCTGTTGTCGCTGGTGGTGCGCGACCTCGGCGCGCACCCGCGCATGCAGGTGAGCTCGATCCCGTCGCTGCTGAACGCGCTGCAGGCGGTGCCGAAGGAATCCGCCTTCGCCGACCGCGCCGACGACCTGGCGCGGCTGCTCGCGGTGCGCCACGTGGCGCGCGTCGAGGTGCACGGCGGGCCGCTGCGCTTCGAGCTGCGCTGCACGCTGGTCGGCGAGGGCCGCACCGACAGCACGATGCTCGCCGCCACCGGCCTGCCGAACCTCGGCCGCAACCTGGTGCGCTGGCTGGAGGCGCGCTTCTTCCCTGGCGAAGCGGCGGCCGAGCTGCATCCGGATGCCGGCGACAGCGTGCTGGGCCGCGCGCTGCAGGCGATCGCCGAACAGAAATGGACGCTCGCGCTGGAGCTGCTCGACCAGGTGCTGCGCCTCGAGCCGGCGCACCTCGGCGCGCAAGTGGAGCGCCTGCGCGCGCTGGTGGCGATGGACGACAGCGCCGCCTTCGAACTCGGCGACGTGCTGCTGGCGCGCCTGCGCGAGGAGCCGAACCAGGCGGCCGAGGCCGCGGTGCACTTCGAGCTGGCGCAGGCCCATGTGCGCCGGCGCGTCAACGACAAGGCCAAGCTCCACCTCGAGGAAGCGCTGCACAGCGCGCCGGGCAAGGCGGCGCGCGAATCGGTGGTGGCGACCACGCTGCTGCGGGCCGGCATCGCGATCAACGAATTCGATTTCACCGTCGCCTCGGCCTTGGTGGACCGGGCCGAGATGCTGTGCAACGGCAGCGGCAGCGTGTTCGACCAGTTGCGCATCCTGTCGCTGCGCATGGTGATCGAGGGCGAGACCGGCAGCATGGTGCAGGCCTGGAACCATGCGCGGCGCTCGGCGTCGCTGTACCGCGACCATGGTGTGCTGGTCGGCCAGGCGCGGGCCGAATGCAACGTGGCCAATTCGAGTGCGAGCCTGGGTCATTTCCGCATGGCCGAGGAGCATGGCGAGGCGGGCCTGGCGATCTCGCGCAGCCTGCAGGTGCCGACCGATTCGGCGGTGTCGGCGATGCTGCTGTGCGGCGTGTACCGGCAGCTGCGCAAGCCGACCAGCCTGGCGCGCGTGCTGTCGATCCTGGAATCTTTGGACACCGGCGACGGGCCGCGCAACGAGGGCTTCCGGCTGATCGGCCGGGCGCACTACGCGCTGGCGATCGGGCAGGCGGGCGAGGCGGCGTGGCGGCTGTCGCAGGCGGCGGAAGAGGCGGCTGCGAAGGGGCAGGAGATGCAACTGCATTTCGTGCTGCCGCTGCTGGCTGGTGCGCTGATCCACGACGGGCAGCTCGACGCGGCGGACGAGGCCTGCGGGCGCATCGCATCGCTGACGAAGCTGGCGCGCGACCGCAACCTGCAGGGCGCGCTGTGGCACAGCCAGGCGCAGCTGGCGCTGGCGCGCGGCGACCGCGAGCGCGCGATCGCGCTGCTGCGCAAGGCGCGCGACGTGACGCCGCTCGGCTGGTGGAATGCGCATTCGCGGCTGGATGGCGCGTGGCTGTGCATCGAGCAGGGCCGCTCGGGCGAGGCGGTGGAGTTGCTGCGCGGTCTGGAGACCTGGCTCGACGAGCACCCGGCCGGGTTGGCGGTGTCGGCGCGGTTGTCGCACGCGCAAGGCCGCAGCGGCGAGGCGCGCGCGACGCATGCGCGGCTGGCGGCGAGCGTCGATGGCGAGCTGCCGGCGTGGCTGCTGGAGCTGGGCAGCTGCTACGAGGCGCAGTGGTCGGTGGAGGTGCCGAGCGCGCCGTGCGTGGTGACGTGGTTGTAGGCGTCCGCGATCAAGCCGGTTTCGGTGCCGATGCGGCGTCGGCCGCCGGCAGCTGCGGAAACCGGCAGGCGATGGAGAGCTTGTTGACGGCGACGACGCGGTCGACATTCTTGGTCGCCTTGCTGTAGGCCTCGGAGGCCTCCCGGATCTCGGTGCGGGTCGCTTCGTAGACGGAGCCGAGGCGCGAGGCCGAGACGCCGTTCTGCTGCAACGTGTACTGGGCTGCGTTGGCGGCACCGGAGACCCCGCCCCACCCGGCGATCGCGGACTTGGCGGCCGCGGCCTGCGCGGCCAGCGCTGGAACGACGATCGACCCCGCGATGATGCCGACGGACGCGATGACGATCTGGGTCTTGCCTGATCCATAGAACGAGTCGCGCATGCCGATCATCTTTTCATCGCAGAGCTCGAGTGCGCGCTGGAAGTCGTCGTCGAGCGCGGCCTTTGCATTCTTCGAGTTGTCGGCGGTGCGTTCTGCCGTATCCAGCGCCGAGAACGAGGCCGTGGGCGGCTTGATCGTCGAGCAGCCGGCCACCGCCAACAGGATGAATGCTGCGCTCGCATGGCGTTTCATGGGACTCCTCCTCCGGACGATTGCATTGGACTGCCGCGACGTTACCGAGGCCGTGCGGGGCGTGCATCGTCTCCATTGCGGATGAGTCCGGCCCTGCGTTCCCGTCAGGTCAAGCCCATGCGGTTCGGTACAAAGGCCACTCGCATCGCGTCAGCGAACGGGGTCGGCCAGCTCGTACGCGGTGCTGCGCCCGCCCGCGGCCGACTTGCGCAGCACGCCCAGGGCCAGCAACTGCGCGATGTCCCGCAACGCGGTATCCGCCGAGCACTTGGCGATGGCTGCCCATTTGCTGCTGGTGAGCTTGCCGTCGAATTCGTCGAGCAGGCGGTTGAGCAGCTTCACCTGGCGCTCGTTCATCGGCGTGCCGGCCCACTGTTGCCAGAACCGCGCCTTGCCCAGCACGCCGTCGAGCGTGACCTGCGCCGTGGCGACGGCCCGGCCCAGCGTGCCGAGAAACCAGGCCAGCCAGCCGGTGGCATCCATCGAGCCCTTCTGCGTGCGTTCGAGGATGTCGTAGTAGTCCTTGCGCTCGCGCTGGATCTGCGCCGACAGGCTGTAGAAGCGTTGTCCGCTGCCGTCCGCACGGGCGAGGAACAGGTCGCCCACGGCGCGCGCGATGCGGCCGTTGCCGTCGTCGAACGGATGCAGCGTCACGAACCACAGGTGGGCGAGGCCCGCCTTGATCAGCGCGGGCTCGCCGGTGTCAGCGTTGGCCCAGGCGAGGAAGCGCGCCATCTCGGCGGGAAGCGACGCCGCCGGGGGCGCCTGGAAATGCACCTTGTGGCGATTCGCTTGGCCGGAGACGACCTGCATCGGTCCGCTCGCATCGTCGCGCCATTGGCCCACACTGATCCTGCTCATGCCGGAGTACCCGGTCGGAAACAGCGCCGCATGCCAGCCGAACAGCCGCTCGACGGTCAGGGGCTCGGCGCTGCGCGAGGTCGCATCGAGCACCATCTCGACGACGCCTTCCACATGCCGGTCCACCGGCGCCAGTGCGCCGATGTCCATGCCGAGCCGGCGGGCGATCGACGAGCGGACCGAGGCGACGTCCAGCACCTCGCCCTCGATCTCGCTGGTCTTGAGCACGTCGTCGGTCAGCGCGGCCAGATTGACCTGGTCGCGCAGCGCCGGCCCGACATCGGCCAGGTGGCCGAGAAGAACTCCCTGGCCACGGCTGATATCCGCCAATGGCTGGGCGAGCACAGACAGGTCATGGCGCCACTGGGGCCAGTCACTTGCCTGCCAGATGTAGAGGTTTTCTCCGCGATGCATGCGGTGATTAAGCCCTGGATTCGCCGCAGGCGGGCGGAGGGGAATGGGAGTCGAACCCACCCGGCGGCGCATGGCGCCACCCACCGGGTTTGAAGCCCGGCCGTCCCACCGGGGACGCTTCCCCTCCTCGGTTCCTTCAGCGCATCGTCATCGCAGGGCCCGTGAACAACGCGGTGTCGCTGCGCAACCGGTGCTCGTCGCCGACGCGGCGCAGCAGCCCGATGCGGTCGAAGTATTCGAGGATCTGGATCGCGCGCTTGCGGCCGAGGCCGGTGGCGTCGCGAAAGCGCGCGGCCGTGACGGCGCCGTCGGCAGCGCCCGCGGCGACGCTGCGCACGTGGGCGGCCAGCTGCGCCATCGTGGCCGGCGCGCAGTACAGGTCCTTCGCGACCTGGTGCAACTCGCCGCGCTGCGCCAGCCGCGCGAGCGTCGTGCGCATCAGCACCTCGCCCTCGCGCGTGTCGCGGGCGAGGTCGCGCACCCAGCTGCCGTCGAAGCCGGCGGCCGCGAGCAGCGGCGCCACCTTCTGCGCGATGCGTTCGTCGGCGGCCGACAGGCGCAGCGCGTGCTCGGGCAGGTGCACGAACGCACCGCGCACCGTGACGACGCCCTCGGCCTGCAGCTCGGCGAGCAGCGCGCTCCACGGTGGCGGCGGCAGGCGCGGGCAGGCGAGGCGGCGCAGCCGGGCGGCATCGGGGCCGGGCACGTCGGGGTCGCTGGCGTGGAAGCGGCGCAGCGTGTCGATCACCGCGCTGCGTGCGGCGGCGCGTTGCGTGGGGCCGAGGGCCCAGTCGGGCGCATCGGCCGCGGCCTGCGGTGTGATGCCTTCGGCACGCGCCCAGCGTGCGCGCGACAAGCCGTGCGGGGCGGCGGCCAGCAAGGCCTCGAAGCGTTGCGCCGCGGTGGGCAGCGACCACGCCGCCAGCTCGGCCAGCCGCTGCGGCGTGCGCCGGTAGCGCACCGGCGCGAACGGGTCGAGCACCGTGCCGCCGGCGATCGTGCGGGTGGCCGAGTTGTCGCGCAGCACGACGCGGTCGCCCCGCCATGCGCCGATGGGCGCCTGCAGCACGATCTGCACGAAGGCGCGGCCGCCGGGGGCAAGGCTGTCGGCCGCGGCGTCGACGCCGGCCAGCACGGCCACCGTGCCCATCGTGTCGCTCGCGCCGAGGTGCACGTGCACCGGCGTGCCCGAGCGCAGCGGGCGCGGCTCGCCGTGCCACAGCGTCAGCAGCGCATCGAGCCGGTCCGTCTCGACGCCGGCCCCGGCCCCGGCCCCGGCCTCGGCCGATACCAGCCATTGCCCACGCGCCACCTCGTGCTTGTCGACACCGGCCAGCGCCACCGCGCAGCGCTGGCCGGCATGCGCCTGCGTCGCGGCCTGGTTCTGCGTGTGCAGGCTGCGCACGCGGGCGTGGCGGCCGGCGGGCGAGGGGCACAGCGCCAGCTCGTCGCCGACCTGCACGCGCCCGGCATGCACGGTGCCGGTCACCACGGTGCCGACGCCGTCGAGCGTGAACGCCCGGTCGATCGCGAGGCGGAAGGCATCGCTCGCGCCGTCGCGCGGCGGCGTCTCGCGCGCCGCGGCGAACAGCAGCTCGCGCAAGGCCGGCAGGCCCTCGCCGGTCGGGGCCGCGACGGCGAGCACCGGTGCATCGGCGAGCGGCGTGCCGGCCAGCAGCGCAGCCACGTCGCCGCGCACCTGCGCGATGCGCGCGGCATCGACGCGGTCGCACTTGGTGATGAGCACCGCGCCGCGCGACAGGCCCAGCAGCGACAGCACCGCCAGGTGCTCGCGCGTCTGCGGCATCACGCCGTCGTCGGCGGCGACCAGCAGCAGCGCGAAGTCAATGCCGGTCGCGCCGGCCAGCATCGTGTGCACCAGGCGCTCGTGGCCGGGCACGTCGATGAAACCGATGCGCGGCGTGTACTCGTCGCCCGGCACATCGAGGAACGCATAGCCGAGCTCGATCGAGATGCCGCGCGCCTTCTCCTGCGGCAGCCGGTCGGTGTCGACGCCGGTCAGCGCGCGCACCAGCGTGGTCTTGCCGTGGTCGATGTGGCCTGCGGTGCCGACGATCATCCCAGCAGCTCGCGCAACGTGGGGAGCTGCCGGCCGAGCGCGTCGGCGTCTTCCAGGCAGCGCAGGTCCAGCAGCAGCCTGTCCTGCGCGATGCGCCCGATCACCGGCTGCGGCAGCGCGCGCAGCGCCGTGGCGAGCGCATCGAGCGCCGTGCCGATGCCCTTCTTCGACGCACCGGCCGGCGCGATCGCCAGCCCCGCCGACGGCAGCCGCTCCACCGGCAGCGAGCCGGAGCCGATCTGCCCCATCAGCTCGACCACCTCCACCTCGAAGCGCGGCGCCATCGCGGCGGCCACCGCCGGCTGCAGCTGCTGCGCCAGCGCGCGGATCGCGCCGGCCGGCCGCGTCAGCAGCCGCAGCGTCGGCAGGTCATGCGCGAGCCGCTCGGGCCGCAGGTACAGCATCAGCGTCGCTTCCAGCGCGGCCAGCGGCAGCTTGCTCATGCGCAGCGCGCGCTTCATCGGGAACTTGCGGATGCGCGCGATCGCGCCCTGGCTGCCGACGATCAGGCCGGCCTGCGGCCCGCCCAGCAGCTTGTCGCCGGAGAACGTGACCACGTCGCAGCCCGCCGCCAGCATCTCCTGCGGCAGCGGCTCGCGCGGCAGCCCGTACTGCGCCAGGTCGACCAGCGAGCCGCTGCCCAGGTCGGTGGCCAGCGGCAGCCCGTGCGCATGCGCGATGCCGGCCAGCGTCGCTTCATCGACCGAGTGCGTGAAGCCCTGCACCGCGTAGTTGCTGGTGTGCACCTTCATCACGAGGCCGGTGCGCGGCGTGATCGCGCGCTCGTAGTCCTGTGCATGCGTGCGGTTGGTGGTGCCCACCTCGACCATCTCGGCGCCCGCACTCGCCATCACGTCGGGCATGCGGAACGCGCCGCCGATCTCGACCAGCTCGCCGCGCGAGATGATCACCTCGCGCTCGCGCGCCAGCGCCGCGATCGTCAGCAGCACCGCGGCGGCGTTGTTGTTGACCACCGTCGCCGCCGCCGCACCGGTGATCGTGCACAGCAGGTCCTCGACGATCGAGTCGCGGTCGCCGCGCCCGCCCGAGGCCAGGTCGTACTCGAGGTTGTTCGGCGCCGCCATCACCGCCAGCAGGTGCTGCAGCGCGCTGTCGGCCAGCAGCGCGCGGCCGAGGTTGGTGTGGATCACCGTGCCCGTCAGGTTCAGCACCGTGCGCAGCCGCGGCGTGAGCCGCGCCTGCACGCGCGCCGCGAGCGCCGCCTGCAGCGCATCCGGCTGCAGCGCCTGCGCCGCCAGCCCGCCGGCCACCGCCTGCGCGCGCAGGC
>NZ_JBFUCB010000234.1:0-8554 GCF_056405435.1 Rhizobacter sp. P1_G5
GTTCCAGAACTACGCGCTGTTCCCGCACCTGACGGTCGGGCAGAACGTGGCCTACCCGCTGACGGTGCGCAGGCTGCCGCGCGACGAGCAGGCGCGGCGCGTGGCGCGCGCCCTCGAGATGGTGCGGCTGACCGGCATGGCCGAGCGCTCGCCGGCCCAGCTCTCGGGCGGCCAGCAGCAGCGCGTCGCGCTGGCGCGGGCGCTGGTGTTCGAGCCGCAGCTGGTGCTGATGGACGAGCCGCTCGGCGCGCTCGACAAGCAGCTGCGCGAGCACATGCAGATCGAGCTGAAGGAGCTGCACCGGCAGCTCGGCGTCACCTTCGTCTACGTGACGCACGACCAGGGCGAGGCGCTGACGATGAGCGACCGCGTGGCCGTCTTCAACGACGGCGCGGTGCAGATGCTCGCGCCGGTGGAGGCGATGTACGAGGCGCCGTCCAACCGCTTCGTGGCCGGCTTCATCGGCGACAGCACCGTCGTCAAGGGCACCGTGCGGGCGACCCACGTCGACGACACCAGCGACCGCTGCGGCATGGTGCTGATCGACGGGCGCGTGCTGACCGGCGTCAACGTGAACGGCGCGGCGGTCGGTGCGGCGGTCGAGGCCTGCATCCGCCCGGAGCGCATCCGGCTGCACCGGCAGGCGCCGGCCGAGCATGGCAACGCGCTGCAGGCGCGCGTCGACAGCGTCATCTACTTCGGCGACCACCTGCGGCTGCTGTGCGCGCTCGGCGAAGGCCAGGCCGCGGCGACGGTCAAGCTGCCGCTGGCCGACGGCGCGGCACCGCACGCCGGCGACGCGGTCTGGCTGGAGCTGCCGCCCGAGCACACGCGCATCTACATCGTCTGAGCCCTGCCGTCCCGGCCTCCTCCACCGCTTTCATCACCCCGAAGGACCCCGTCATGAAGAAGAGCATCCTGAGCCTCGCGCTCGCCGTCGGCTTCGCGCTGCCGGCGTTCGCCCAGCAGATCACCGTCGTCAACTTCGGCGGCGCGAACGCCAATGCGCAGAAGAAGGCCTACTACGAGCCGTTCGAGAAGACCGGCACCAAGGTCGTGCCGGTGGAATACAACGGCGAGCAGGCCAAGATCAAGGCGATGGTCGAGACGAAGAAGGTCACGTGGGACGTCGTCGAGGTCGAGTCGCCCGACGTCGCGCGCGGTTGCGACGAGGGCCTGTTCGAGAAGCTCGACTACAGCAAGCTCGGCGGCAAGGCCGACCTGCTGCCGGCGGCCGTCAGCGACTGCGGCATCGGCATCTTCGTGTGGTCGACCGTGATGGCCTACAACGGCGACAAGCTGAAGGGCACGCCCACCACCTGGGCCGATTTCTGGGACCTGAAGAAATTCCCCGGCAAGCGCGGCATGCGCAAGGGCGCGCGCTACAACCTCGAGTTCGCRCTGATGGCYGACGGCGTSAARMCCGCCGACGTCTACAAGGTSCTSGCCWCCAAGGACGGMGCCGAYCGCGCGTTCAGGAAGCTGAGCGAGCTGAAGCCGAGCATCCAGTGGTGGGAGGCCGGCGCGCAGCCGCCGCAGTTCCTGGTGGCGGGCGACGTCGCGCTGACGACGGTCTACAACGGCCGCATCGATGCCGCGAACCGCGAGGGCAAGAACCTGAAGATCACCTGGACCGGCGGCATCTACGACCTGGACTACTGGGTGATCCCGAAGGGCACGCCGAACAAGGATGCGGCGCTGAAGTTCATCGCGTTCGCCAGCACCCCGGACGCGCAGGCCGAGTACGCAAAGAACATCGCCTATGGCCCGACCAACACCAAGGCACTGGCCAGGCTGGATGCCAAGGTGCTGGGCAACCTGCCGACCTCGCCGGCCAACTCGAAGGACGCGCTGCAGTTCAACCTGAAGTTCTGGGCCGACCAGGGCGAGGAGCTGGAGAAGCGCTTCGCCTCGTGGGCCGCGCAGTAAGGCGCTCGTGATGGACACGCTCGCCGCCCCGCTGCCGATCGGCGACCCGCATGCGCTGCGCCGCCAGCTCGCGCGTGCCGACCGGCGGCGCAAGCTGCGGGCGTTCTCGCTGACGCTGCCGCTGCTGCTGTTCCTGTTGCTGACCTTCCTGGTGCCGATCGCCGCGTTGCTCAAGCGCGCGGTCGAGAACCCGGAGGTCGCGACCGCGCTGCCGCGCACCGTCGCGGCGCTCGCGTCGTGGGACCGCGCCTCGGTGYCGGCACCGGACGCGTTCGCCGCGCTGGTCGCCGACCTGGGCACGCTGCCCGACAGCTCCGATGCCGGCGCCGTCGCGCGCCGGCTCAACAGCGATGCGGCCGGCGCGCGTTCGCTGGTGATGGGCGCCTACCGTGCGCTGCCGCTCGAAGGCGCCGGCGAGCCCGCCCAGGTGAAGGCGAAACTGCTCGCCCTCGACGAACGCTGGGGCGAGCCGCGCTACTGGCAGGCGATCGCGAAGAACGGCTCGCGCTGGACGCCCGACTACCTGCTCGCCGCCGTCGACCTGCGCCGCGACGCGACCGGCCACGTCGAGCGCATGCCCGAGGACCAGCGCGCATTCGCCCGCATCCTGGGCCGCACCTTCGCGATCAGCGCGGTCGTCACGCTGTGCTGCCTGCTGCTCGGCTACCCGCTCGCGTGGTGGCTGTCGACCTTGCCGGCACGCCGCGCCAACGTGCTGATGATCCTGGTGCTGGTGCCGTTCTGGACCTCCATCCTGGTGCGCGTGGCGGCCTGGATCGTGCTGCTGCAGTCGCAGGGGCTGGTCAACCGCAGCCTGATGGGGCTCGGCCTGGTCGACGAGCCGCTGCCGCTGCTGTTCAACCGGCTGGGCGTCGTGATCGCGATGACGCACATCCTGCTGCCCTTCATGATCCTGCCGCTGTACAGCGTGATGAAGAGCGTGCCGGCCACCTACCTGCGTGCCGCGGTGTCGCTCGGCAGTGCACCGCTGGCGGCGTTCTTCCGCGTCTACGTGCCGCAGACCTWCCCSGGCATCRGCGCMGGCGCGCTGCTGGTGTTCATCCTGTCGATCGGCTACTACGTGACGCCGGCACTGCTCGGCGGYGCGGACGACCAGATGCTCAGCTACTACATCGCGCAGTACACCAACGTGAACATCAACTGGGGCATGGCCTGCGGGCTCGGTGCCTTGCTGCTGACGGCGACRCTGGTTCTCTATGCCGTGTACCGTCGCGTCGTGAAGTCGGAACTGAGCCTCGGATGAAACTGCCCGCACTGCCCCTCTTTCCCGCGTACGCGACGCCGCTCGACAAGRCCGGCTGGTGGGCGGTGCGCGCGGCCTGCGCCGGCGTGCTGGCCTTCCTGCTGCTGCCGATCCTCGTGATCATCCCGCTGTCGTTCAGCGACAGCTCGTTCCTGGCCTACCCGATCCCCGGCTGGTCGCTGAAGTGGTACCAGAACCTCTTCACGTCGGCCGAGTGGGCGCGCGCCGCGAAGAACAGCTTCATCGTCGCGCCCGCCGCCACCGTGATCGCGACCGTGCTCGGCACCTTGGCCGCGGTGGGCCTCGCGCGCACCGACTTCCCGTTCAAGGGCCTGCTGATGAGCCTGCTGATCGCGCCGATGGTGGTGCCGATCGTGGTCGTCGGCGTCAGCACCTACCTGTTCTTCGCCAACATCGGGCTCGGCGACAGCTACACCGCGCTGATCATCGTGCATGCCGCGCTCGGTGCGCCGTTCGTGCTGACCACCGTGCTGGCCACGCTGCAGGGCTTCAACAACAACCTGGTGCGCGCGAGCCTGAGCCTGGGCGAAACGCCGCTGCGCACCTTCTTCCGCATCACGCTGCCGGTGATCGCGCCGGGCGTCATTTCCGGCGCGCTGTTCGCGTTCGCGACCTCGTTCGACGAGGTCGTGGTGACGCTCTTCCTCGCCGGCCCGGAACAGGTGACGCTGCCGCGCCAGATGTTCACCGGCATCCGCGAGAACATCACGCCGACGATCGCCGCCGTCGCGACGCTGCTGATCCTCTTCACGACCGGGCTGCTGCTCGTGCTGGAGTGGCTGCGCGGGCGCAAGCGCTGATCGATTCCACGAAAGGACGACCTCCATGGACATGAAGACCTCCCCGCTTTCCACGCTGAAGGACCCCGGCCTGCTGAAGACGCACGCATTGATCGGCGGCGAGTGGGTGGCCGGCAGCGCCCGCTTCGACGTGACCGACCCGGCCACGAGCCGGAAGCTCGTCGACGTGGCGAACCTGGGCGCGGCCGAGACGCAGGCCGCCGTGGCCGCCGCGAACCAGGCCTGGCCGGCCTGGCGCGGCAAGACCGCGAAGGAGCGCGCGGCGATCCTGATGAAGTGGTTCCAGCTGCTGATGGCGAACGCCGACGACCTGGCGCGCATCATGACGGCCGAGCAGGGCAAGCCGCTGGCCGAGGCGAAGGGCGAGGTCGGCTAYGGCGCCAGCTTCATCGAGTGGTTCGCCGAGGAATCGCGCCGTGTCTACGGCGAGACCATCCCGACCACCGACAACGGCAAGCGCTACCTGGTGATCAAGCAGCCGGTGGGCGTGTGCGCGGCGATCACGCCGTGGAATTTCCCGATCGCGATGATCACGCGCAAGGTCGCGCCGGCGCTGGCCGCCGGCTGCCCGGTGGTGATCAAGCCGGCCGAGCAGACGCCGCTGTCGGCGCTGGCCGTGGCCGAACTGGCGCAGCGCGCCGGCATGCCGCCGGGCGTGCTGAACGTCGTGACGGCCGACGGCGAGAACTCCATCGCGGTGGGCAAGGTGCTGTGCGAGAGCGATCAGGTGCGCCACCTGTCGTTCACCGGCTCGACCGAGGTCGGCCGCATCCTGATGAAGCAGTGCGCRCCGACGATCAAGAAGCTGTCGCTGGAGCTGGGCGGCAATGCGCCGTTCATCGTGTTCGACGATGCCGACCTCGACAGCGCGGTCGAGGGGGCGCTCGCCAGCAAGTACCGCAATGCCGGCCAGACCTGCGTCTGCGCGAACCGGCTGTACGTGCAGGACGGCGTGTACGACGCGTTCGTCGCCAAGCTGGCCGAGAAGACGAAGACGATCAAAGTGGGCAACGGCTTCGAGGCCGGCGTGACGCAGGGGCCGATGATCGACGACGCGGCGATCGAGAAGATCGAGCGGCACGTGGCCGACGCGACCGCGAAGGGCGCGACGCTGGTGACCGGCGGGCACCGGTTCGGCACGCGCTTCTTCGAGCCGACGGTGCTGTCGGGCGCCACCAGCGAGATGCTGTGCGCGCGCGAGGAGACCTTCGGCCCGGTGGCGCCGGTGTTCCGCTTCACCACCGAGGCCGACGCGATCGCGATGGCCAACGCCACCGAGTTCGGGCTGGCAAGCTACTTCTACAGCCGCGACATCGGCCGCATCTTCCGCGTCGGCGAGGCGCTGGAGTACGGCATGGTGGGCATCAACACCGGGCTGATCTCGACGGCCGAGGTGCCGTTCGGCGGGGTCAAGCAGTCGGGCCTCGGGCGCGAGGGGTCGCACCACGGGATCGACGACTACGTCGAGGTGAAGTATTTGTGCCTGGGGGACATCCAGAAATAGCTCAGTCGTTCGCCGCCCCCCGCGGCCCGTAGGCGGTCGCCAGCGCCGCGGCGGATGCATGCCGCAGCAGGTCGTCGGGCTGCTGCCCGTCCTGCGGGTACTGCGCGACGCCGACGTGCGCCGTCACGCCCACCGTGATGCCGGCCACGTTGAACGGATCGCGCAGCATGCGCACCAGCTTGTCGACGACGCGCTGCGCGTCGGCCGGCGATTCGGTCGACGGCAGCAGCACCGCGAACACGTCGGCCCCGAGCGAGGCCACCACGTCGCTCGAGCGCACGCCGCCGCGCAGCCGCACCGCGACCTTGCGGCGCACGACGTTGGCCGACTCCGGCCCGTGCGCGCCCTCGATGCCCTGGAAACCGTCCATGCGGAACACCAGCAGGCTGACCGGTGCCGGCTCGCGCTCGCGCAGCGCCAGCACCTGGCTCAGGTGCTCGATCAGCTGCGTGCGGTTCGGCAGGCCCGTCATCAGGTCGGTGGCGTAGGCCTTGCGCGCCTCGCGCTCGATCGCCTTGCGCCCGGCGGCCAGCCGCAGCCGCTGCGCGAGCGAGCCGAGGTCGGCATGGAACACGATGTCCTGCACGCCGGCCTCGATCAGGCGCTGCGCCTGCGCATCGGCCATGGCCGGTGCCAGCACCACCAGCGCCGCGTCGGCCGCGGCCACCGCGAGCGCGGGCCAGCCGAGCACCACCTCGGCGGCATCGGCGCCGAGCGCCAGCACGATGACCTCGGAATGCGCATCGCGGGCCTCGGTGCAATCGAGTCCGGCGGCCGTGCGGATGTCGAAGCCGGCGCCAAGGCGGCTTTGCAGCGCGGTCGAGCCGACATCGGCGTCGGGCGGCTGGGCATCGATCCACAGTACGCGGCAAGGGGYCTGGTTCATCGCGAGTCGCCTCCGGACTTCGTTGAGCCGCAGTTTAGCGAGCGGGACCATGTCCTGGCGCGCGTTCGTCGCGGCGCCGCGGGCGCTGGAACGCCGCGCCGCGGCCACCGCGGCGGCCCGCGTGGCCACGCGGTCGAGCAGCGAGACCATGCGGGCGTCGCCGGCCGCCTCGACGAAATGGTCCGCCCACAYGATGAGGTGGCCGGATTCGGTGCTAATGTCGATCGGCGACGTGTCCCGCGCGTCGTCGAGGTCGGTCTCGGCAGGCGACATCGAGAGCAAGGCGTCGTCGTCGTCGGTGACCTCGCCGGGCAGCGCCGCGGCGATCGTCAGCAGGCCGTCCTCGCTGAGCTCCAGCAGCATGCGGATGCCRCCCTCCAGCAGGAGTTCGCAGGCCCGGGCCTCCCCGGGCGCGAGCGTGTCCAGGCCCAGCTGTTCCAGCAACCGCACGTCTTCACCGCACTGCGTCATCACGTCACCTTTCATCACCGCCGTGGATGGCAGCAACGGGGAGACGCAGCGTGCGCCGCCGGCTCGGCACCGGACGGATGGACTTCGGGGCGTCGGAAATGGAGGCGGCGTGACGGAGTGCGCACCGCGGCTCGGTCAGCGGGAGCGCTCGTAGTAGTTGTCGAACTCCTTCTCCTCGACCAGCGCGAAGCCGTGCCGCGCGTAGAAGCGGTTCGAATCGCTGCCGCGCAGCGCCCCGACGCGCAGCGCGGCAGCCGCTGYGTCGGCTTCGGCGAACACCTGCGCCAGCACGGCGGCGCCGACGCCGTGGCGCTGATGCTTCGGGTGGACATAGAGATGATCCAGCAGCAGCCCCTGGCCGTGCGGTTTGACCACCACGAAACCGACCTTCTCGCCGTCGAGCTCGATGTGGCGTGTGTGTTCGGGCGAGAAGCCGGACAGGAAGCGCTCGCGCGCCCGCGCCGCATCGAAGCGCCCTGCGCGCTCCAGGCTTTCACGCATCGCCTCGATGCGCAATGCCACCAAGGCCTCGGCGTCATCGGCCCGGACCGGGGAAAGAACGACGAGAATCCTGCTGCCTTGCACACTTTCACCCATGGAATGAACACTCCCTCCACCCACGCCCACGAAGACGAGCCCTCGACCTTCGATGCCACCCGCACCGACGATACCCGCATCGGCGCCGTGCGTGCGCTGATCAGCCCGGCGCTGCTGCTCGAGGAGCTGGCGGCCTCGGACCAGGCGCTGGAGGTGGTGGCGCGCGCGCGGCAGGAGATCAGCGCGGTCCTGCACGGCCGCGACGACCGGCTGCTGGTGGTGGTGGGCCCGTGCTCCATCCATGACCACGACCAGGCGATGGACTATGCGCGGCTGCTCAAGGCCGCCCGCGATGAACTGAGCCGCGACCTGCTCATCGTGATGCGCGTCTACTTCGAGAAGCCGCGCACCACGGTGGGCTGGAAGGGCTACATCAACGACCCGCGCCTGGACGGCAGCTTCCACATGAACGAGGGCCTGCGCCTGGCCCGCCAGCTGCTGCTGGACGTGAACGGGCTGGGGCTGCCGGCCGGCACCGAGTTCCTGGACCTGCTGTCCCCGCAGTACATCTCCGACCTGATCGCCTGGGGCGCCATCGGCGCGCGCACGACCGAAAGCCAGAGCCACCGCCAGCTGGCCTCCGGCCTCTCCTGCCCGGTCGGTTTCAAGAACGGCACCGACGGCGGCATCAAGGTCGCGAGCGACGCCGTGCTCGCGGCGCGCTCGGCGCACGCCTTCATGGGCATGACCAAGATGGGCATGGCCGCGATCTTCGAGACGCGCGGCAACGAGGATTGCCACATCATCCTGCGCGGTGGCAAGGCGCCCAACTACGACGCGGCATCCGTGGCCGCGGCCTGCGAGGGGCTCAAGGCCTCGGGCCTGCGCGAGCAGGTGATGATCGACTTCTCGCATGCCAACTCGAGCAAGAAGTACGAGCGCCAGGTCGACGTCGGCCGCGACGTGGCCGGCCAGATCGCCGGGGGCGATGCGCGCATCACCGGCGTCATGATCGAAAGCCACCTGCAGCCGGGCCGCCAGGACCTGCTGGAAGGCCAGACCCGGGCCGACCTGTTGCCCGGCGTGTCCATCACCGACGCCTGCCTGGGCTGGATGCAGACGGAACCCCTGCTGCGCGAGCT
>NZ_JBFUCB010000235.1:0-8550 GCF_056405435.1 Rhizobacter sp. P1_G5
GAAGAAGGCATGTCGCTGTTCGACGAGAACGCCGACGGCAGCGACGGCCACACCCGCGTGCCGGCGCAGGCGCGCGAGGTGTTCGACGTGACTGGTGCCGGCGACACCGTGATCGCGACGCTGGCCGCGATGCTCGCGTGCGGCATCAACCTGCGCGAGGCCATGCCGATAGCCAACCGCGCCGGCGGCATCGTCGTCGGCAAGTTCGGCACGGCCAGCGTCAGCTACGAGGAGTTGTTCGAATGAAGGTGGTGGTTACCGGCGCAGCCGGCATGATCGGCAGCAACATCGTGCACGGGCTCAACGCCATCGGCATCGACGACGTGATTGCCGTCGACGACCTGACCGACGGCCCGAAGTACCGCAACCTGCTGGGCGCGAAGCTCAGCGACTACTTCGACAAGGGCGAGTTCTACGCGCGCTTCGCGAACGGCGACTTCGGCAAGGTCGACGCGGTGCTGCACCAGGGCGCGTGCTCCGACACGATGGAGCACGACGGGCGCTTCATGCTCGACACCAACTACCGCTGCAGCAAGGACCTGCTCGACGCCTGCCAGGCGCAGGGCACGCGGCTGCTGTATGCGTCGTCGGCGGCCACCTACGGCGGCAGCGACACCTTCCGCGAAGAGCCGGCGTTCGAGCGGCCGCTGAACGTCTACGGCTACTCGAAGCTGCTGTTCGACAACGTGGTGCGGCGCATGCTGCATGCCAACCGCAGCCAGGTGGTGGGCTTCCGCTACTTCAACGTCTACGGCCCGCGCGAGCAGCACAAGGGCCGCATGGCGTCGGTGGCGTTCCACCACTTCAACCAGTTCCGCGAGACCGGCAAGGTGAAGCTGTTCGGCGAGTACGGGGGCTACGGGCCGGGCGAGCAGAACCGCGATTTCATCTTCGTCGACGACGTGGTCGCGGTGAACCTGTGGTTCCTGCAGCACCCGGGGCAGAGCGGCATCTTCAACCTCGGCACCGGGCGCGCGCAGCCGTTCAACGACGTCGCCGAGGCCACCGTCAATGCGTCGCGCGCGCTGAAGGGCGAACCGCCGCTGCCGTTGAGCGAGCTGGTCGCGAAGGGGTTCATCGAGTACATCGAGTTCCCGCAGGCGCTGGTCGGCAAGTACCAAAGCCATACACAGGCTGACCTGTCGCGACTGCGCTCAACAGGTTGCGACCATGCGTTCACCGATGTGGCCGGTGGCGTGAAGCGCTATGTCGACTGGCTCGCGGCAGCGGGTCAATAAGGTGCATCTGTACCGGTCCTGACCGGTCAACGCTCCCTCGAAGGGCCTCGTTAGGCCGGCGGGTTGTCAACCGGCAATCCGTCAACCTTCCAGGAGAGGATCACCATGTTCAAGAAGACCATCATCGCCACGTTGCTGGCGCTGTTCTCGGCGCTGGCGTTTGCGGCGGGCGTCGACATCAACAAGGCGACGCAGGCCGAGCTCGAAGCGGTCAAGGGGATCGGTCCGGCGATGGCCACGCGCATGCTGACCGAGCGCAAGAAGGGTGAGTTCAAGGACTGGAGCGACGTGATGGGTCGCGTGAAGGGCGTGAAGGAGCACCAGGCCGCGAAGCTGTCCGATGCCGGCCTGACGGTCAACGGTGGGGCCTACAAGGCCGCGGCTGCGACCGATTCCAAGAAGGAACCGATGAAGAAGTGATCACTGCACCAGGCCACGAACCTGGTTGCTGCAACGCCTCGCGCTATCGCGGGGCGTTTTCGTTTCTTGCTTCGTTGTGCTGTGCGCGCAGGTTGTGTTCGTGGGCCCGCAAACAGCGCAGGCTTCGATACCTCAGCCCGAACGGGTGGCGAGTGTTCGACGCAGGCCCGCCACCATCCGTTCGGACTGAGGTATCGAAGTCCCGTCTGGCCCGCGAAGGCTCGTCGCATCGATCCACTGCCTTTGCTGCGTCGACCTCAGCGACCATCCCAGCCGAAAAAGCGCGCGACTTCCTCGCGCCGCTTCAGCGTGTCGGCCACGCCCAGCGCCACCAGCTCACGCGTGTACGGCGCCTCGAACAACAGGTAGCTCGCCAGTGCCGCACCGCGCGTATCGGCACCGCGGCCCGAGACCCCCACGCCGCGCAGCAGCGCCCGCACCGGCGCCGGCAGGCTCGCCAGGTGCTTGGCCGCGAGATCGTCGAGCCGCTCGCTCGGCGCAATCACCAGCACGTCGATCGGCCGCAGGCTGGTGCGCGCGAGCGCCTCCGGCGGCAGCAGCGACAGCGTGTTGTTGACCCGCTGCAGCCGCTCCACGTCCACCGCCAGCGCATCGAGAAAGATGTTCGACAGCGCATGGCCGGCGATCTGCGCGATGTTCGGGTAGTCGCCGTTCACCTGCCGGCGCCCCGGCGGCTCGTGCATGCGGCCGGCACCGACCACCAGGATGCGGCTCGCCCCCAGGTGCACCGCCGGCGAGATCGGCGCCGATTGGCGCATCGAGCCGTCGCCGAAATACTCGACCATGCCCTCGAAGTTCAAGGGCACGGCAGGGAACACGAACGGGATCGCGGCCGAGGCCAGCAGGTGCGGCACGGTGATCGCATCGCGCACCGCGACGCGTTGCGAACGCGTCCACGGCACGATGTCCTGCACCGAATCGTAGAAGGTCACGTGCGTGCCCGAGCTGTAGCTCGACGCGGTCACCGCCAGCGCCTTCAGGTGCCCGGCGTTCATCAGCTCGTGCAGCCGGCCCACCGACACCATCTGCCGCAGCAACGCATCGAGCGGCGAGTTGTCGAGCAGCGAGCGCGGGCGCGCGCGGCGCCAGCGGGCGATCACCCAGCCGATCGACATCATCGTCAGCCAGCGCGCGCCGGTGCGGATCACGCCGATCGAGTCGGAGCGGTACACCTGCTCGGCGCGGAAGTTCTCCCACACCTCGCACAGCGCCGCGACGGCCGCGTCGAAGTCGTCGCAATGGCTGGCCAGCGCGGCGGCATTGATCGCGCCGGCCGAGGTGCCGGTGATCACGGGGAAGGGATTGCTGCGGTCGTCCGGCGAGACCTCGCGGCGGATCTGCGCGAGGGCCTTCAGGACGCCGACCTGGTAGGCGGCACGGGCCCCGCCTCCGGTGAGGATCAGGCCCGTGGTGGGTGGTGGCGGCATGGGCCCCGAGTGTAGACACCCCGGGCCCGCCGACCGATCCGGTTCAGCCCGGATCAGTGGTCGTGCTTGTCGCGCTTGTCTTGCTTGTCGTGCTTGTCATGCCCGCGGCCATGGCCCCGGCCGTGGTCATCGCGGCGGTCGTGGTCATGCTCGTGCTCACGGCGCCAGTGCTCCTGGTACCAGTCCTCGCGCACGAAGTACACCGGCTGCCCGCAGGCCGCGTACTGGCCGCAGTAGCGCTTCCAGTTCTTCTGGTGTCCGGGCGGAACGCGCAGGTAGATCGGGCGGCGTTCGACGACGACCGTCGGCGGCTGCTGGATGATGATCGGCTGCGGGTTGATCACGACCGGCGGCGGCGCATTGCCGATGTCGATGCGGCCGTAGACGCCCGGCTGGCTGACGCTGACCGACACGCCAACGTCGGTGGCAAAGGATGATGCACTGGCAACGGCCAGCGTGATCAGGGCGAGTGCTTGCTTCATAACGACCTCCTGCGTGTTGACGCAGATCTGATGATGAACCTAGAACGTTGCTGAAGCGTGTGGTGCCGACAGGGAATGTGCCAACTCGTGACTACTGGTAAGTACTACTCGTAAACGATGCCGGCCCGCCCATGCGCGCTCTCGACCCAGCGCGCCAGCGCCGCATCGCTCGGGAAGAAGCGGCTTTCCTCGCCCAGGTCGAGTTCACCGACGGCCGCTTCGCGCTGCACCACCAACCGCACTGCCAGGCCCTGCGTCGTCGTGCCCTGGTCGGTCTGCACGCGCCGGCTCGGGAAGTCGCGCAGCACCTCGGCCACCGGCGGCACGCTGCCGTTGACCTCGACGCGCAGGTACTTGCCGAAGCGGCAGCGCGCGGTCGCGAGATCCCACACCTGCTGCACGTTCAGGCGCATGCCGCCGGAGAAGCGGTCGGGCTGCACCTTGCCGGAGACGATGATCAATTCGTCGTCCTTCAGCAGGTCCTTGTTGGCGTTCAACAGCTCCTCGTTGGCCACCGCCTCGATCGCCTCGCTCTTGTCGTCGAGCTTGAAGATCGCGACACGGCCGCGCTGGCCGTTGATCACCCGCAGGTCGCCGACGATGCCGGCCAGCATCTGCGGCTCGCGGCTGTCGATCACGTCGGCGATCTTGCGCTTGGCGAAGCGCCGCACCTCGTCGCCGCTCTGGTCGAACAGGTGGCCCGACAGGTAGAAGCCGAGCGCGACCTTCTCGAAGCTGAGCCGCTCCTTGATGCTCCACGGCGGCACCTGCACCAGCTCGGGCTCCTGCGTCGACRCTGCATGGGAGTCACCGAAGTCGAACAGCCCGCCCTGGTCGGCGTGCGCGGCCTGCGTGTCGGCGTACTCGAACGCGAGCCCGATGCTCGCCACCAGCAGCGAGCGCTCCGGGTGCAGCAGGTCGAAGGCACCGGCCTTGATCAGCGCCTCGACGGTTCGCTTGTTCATGCGGCTGCGGTCGACCCGCGCGCAGAAGTCGAACAGGCTCTTGAACGGGCCGCCGTCGGTGCGCGCCTGCACGATCGCCTCGATCGCGCTCTGGCCGGTGCCCTTGATCGCGCCCAGGCCGTAGCGCACCACCTTGTCGGCGACCGGCTCGAAGCGGTGCGTGCCGGTGTTGATGTTCGGCGGCTCGAAGGTGATGCCCAGCATCACCGCGTCGTCGTGGAAGATCTTGAGCTTGTCGGTGTCGTCCAGCGCGACGCTCATGTTGGCCGCGGTGAACTCGGCCAGGTAGTGCACCTTCAGCCAGGCCGTGTGGTACGCGAGCAGGGCGTAGGCGGCAGCGTGCGACTTGTTGAAGCCGTAGCCGGCGAACTTCTCCATCAGGTCGAAGATCTCGTTCGCGAGCGGCTCGGCGATGCCGTTCGCGGCCGCGCCCTCGGCGAAGGTCGCTCGGTGCTTGACCATCTCCTCGAGCTTCTTCTTRCCCATCGCGCGGCGCAGCAGGTCGGCGCCGCCGAGCGAGTAGCCGCCCAGGCGCTGGGCGACCTGCATCACCTGCTCCTGGTAGACCATGATCCCGTAGGTCTCTTCCAGCACCTCCTTCATCAGCGGGTGCGGGTACTCGACCTCCTCGCGGCCGTGCTTGCGCGCGCAGAAGCTCGGGATCAGGTCCATCGGGCCCGGGCGGTACAGCGCCACCAGCGCGATGATGTCCTCGAAGACGCTCGGCTTCGCRTCYTTCAGCATGCGCTGCATGCCGGTGGATTCCAGCTGGAACACGGCCACCGTCTTGCCCTCGCTCATCAGCTGGTAGGCGCCGCGGTCGGTCAGCGGGATCTTCTCGAACGCGAAATCCTTGCGCGACGGATGGCGCGCGACGATGAAGTCCTTCGCCATCTCGAGGATGGTCAGCGTCGCGAGGCCCAGGAAGTCGAACTTGACCAGGCCGATCGCCTCGACATCGTCCTTGTCGAACTGGCTGACCGCGCTGTTGCTGCCGGGCTGCATGTACAGCGGGCAGAAATCGGTGATCTTGCCGGGCGCGATCAGCACGCCGCCGGCGTGCATGCCGATGTTGCGCACCATGCCCTCGACACGCTCGGCCAGCGCGAGCAGCTCGGCGACCTCTTCCTCGTTCTTCTCGCGCTCCTCGAGCTCCGGCGCCTCGGTGCGCGCGTAGATGATGCCGCTGTCGGGCTTGTCGCCGGGGCGCTTCAGCGTGACGGTCTTGCCGGGCGGTGCCGGCACCAGCTTCGCGATGCCGTCGACGTGGCCGTAGCCCATGCCGAGCACGCGGCCCACGTCGCGCAGCGCGGCCTTGGCCGCCATCGTGCCGAAGGTCGCGATCTGGCTGACGGCCTCGCGGCCGTACTTGTCCTTCACGTAGTCGATGACGCGGTCGCGGTTGCCCTGGCAGAAGTCGATGTCGAAGTCGGGCATCGAGACCCGCTCGGGGTTCAGGAAGCGCTCGAACAGCAGGTTGTAGCGCAGCGGATCCAGGTCGGTGATCTTCAGCGCATAGGCCACCAGCGAGCCGGCGCCCGAGCCGCGGCCCGGGCCGACCGGGCAGCCGTGGGTCTTGGCCCAGATGATGAAGTCGGCCACGATCAGGAAGTAACCGGGGAAGCCCATCTTCAGGATCGTATTGATCTCGAAATCGAGCCGGTCCACGTAGCGCGACATCTCGCGCTCGCGCTGCGCCGCGTCCGGGTACAGGTGCAGCATGCGCTCCTTCAGCCCCTCGTGCGATGCGTAGCGGAAGTAGGCCTCGGGCGCCATGCGCTCGCCATTGACCTCGGGCGTCGGGAAATCGGGCAGCTGCGGCTTGCCGAGCACCAGCGTCAGGCTGCAGCGCTTCGCGATCTCGACGCTGTTGGCGAGCGCGCTCGGCAGGTCGGCGAACAAGGCCTCCATCTGCGCCTGCGACTTGAAGTACTGCTCACGCGTGAAGCGCTTGACGCGCCGCGGGTTGGTCAGCGTCTCGCCCTCGGCGATGCAGGTGCGGGCCTCGTGGGCCTCGAAGTCGTCCGGCGTCTGGAACTGCACCGGGTGCGTCGCGACCACCGGCAGGCGCAGCGCGGCCGCCAGCGGCACCGCGGCGCGCACATGGGCCTCGTTGGTCGGCTGGCCGGCGCGCTGCAGCTCGAGGTAGAAGCGCTTGTCGAAGATCGCGGCCAGCTTCTGCGCCGCCGCGGTGGCACGCGCGGTGTCCTGCGCCATCAGGGCCTGGCCGATCGAGCCCATCTCGGCGCCCGACAGCGCGATCAGCCCACCGTTGAGTTCCTGCAGCCAGTCGAGCTTGTGCCAGGCCTGCGCGCGCTGCGCGTTCAGCACCCAGCCGCGCGACAGCAGCTCGCACAGGTTGTGGTAGCCCGCCGCGCTCTGCACCAGCAGCAGCAGGCGGCTCGGGTTCTTCTCGCCGACGGTGGTGTCGGGCTCGAGCCAGATGTCGGCACCGATGATCGGCTGCACGCCCTTCTTGCGGGCGGCGCTGTAGAACTTGACCGCGCCGAACAGGTTCGACAGGTCGGTGATCGCGAGGGCCGGCTGGTGGTCCTGCGCGGCGGCGTCCACCAGCTCGTCGATCCGCAGGGTGCCATCGACGACGGAGAACTCGGTGTGGGTGCGCAGGTGGATGAAAGCCATCGGGCGATTTTAGAGAGCCTGCGCTCCGTAAAATGCCGGGCTTCGCACGAATATGAAACCCATCCTCAACATCTCCGCCTACCTGTTCGTGACCCTGACGGACACGCAGGCGCTGCGCGAGAGCATTCGCTCACAAGCAGCCGGTCACCACCTGAAGGGCACGGTGCTGCTCGCCGAAGAGGGCATCAACCTGTTCCTGGCCGGCGCGCCCGACGCGGTGCGCGGCTTCGTGGCCTGGCTGCGCGGCGACGCGCGCTTCGCGGCACTGGCGCCGAAGGAGAGCCTGTCGGATGCGGTGCCGTTCGGCAAGCTGCTGGTGAAGGTCAAGCCCGAGATCATCCGGATGAACCACCCGCAGTTCCGGCCCGAATCGGGGCGCGCCCCGGCGGTCGACGCGCGGACGCTCGCGCGCTGGCTCGATGCCGGCCATGACGACAGCGGCCGCGAGGTGGTGATGCTCGACACCCGCAACGCCTTCGAGGTGGACCACGGCCGCTTCGAGAACGCGATCGATTGGCGCATCACCAAGTTCACCGAATTCCCGCAGGCGCTGCGCGCGCATGCGGCCGAGCTGCAGGGCAAGACGGTGGTCAGCTACTGCACCGGCGGCATCCGCTGCGAGAAGGCGGCGCTGTTCATGGCCGAGGCCGGCGTCGAGAACGTGCTGCAGCTCGAGGGCGGCATCCTGAAATACTTCGAGGAGGCCGGCGGCAGGCACTTCGACGGCCACTGTTTCGTGTTCGATGAAAGGGAATCCGTCGACGCGGCACTGCTGCCGGCGAGATCGGTGTAAGGTCGCTGCGATCGGCGCCGACCGACGGCGCAGGAGACACCGATGCAGTCCCACAGCTTGCCCCGCAGCGGCAGCCTTCCCGTCCAGCCGAACAGTCCGCTCGGCAATCGGTATGCCCAGGTTCGCGAGACCAGCCTCGCGCTGGCCGCGCCGCTGTCGCCCGAAGACTGCCAGGTGCAGTCGATGCCCGA
This sequence comes from Rhizobacter sp. P1_G5, assembly GCF_056405435.1. Taxonomy (NCBI): domain Bacteria; kingdom Pseudomonadati; phylum Pseudomonadota; class Betaproteobacteria; order Burkholderiales; family Sphaerotilaceae; genus Rhizobacter; species Rhizobacter sp. P1_G5. The sequence continues at coordinate 8,181 of NZ_JBFUCB010000235.1, forward strand.
CGCGAGCCCGACGAAGTGGCACCTCGCGCACGTCACCTGGTTCTTCGAGACCTTCCTGCTGGAGCGCTTCGAGCGCGAGTTCCAGCCGCACGACGCGCGCTTCCGCGTGCTCTACAACAGCTACTACAACGGCATCGGCGACCAGTACCCGCGCGCCAAACGAGGCCTGGTGACGCGCCCGGCACTGGCCGACGTGCTGCGCTACCGCGCCGATGTCGATGCGCGCATGCAGGCGCTGATCGCGCAGCGCGGCGGCGATGCGGAACTGGCCGCGCTGGTCACGCTCGGCCTGYACCACGAACAGCAGCACCAGGAGCTGCTGCTGACCGACATCAAGCACGCGCTGTCGTTCAGCCCCGGCCACCCCGGC
>NZ_JBFUCB010000236.1:0-8485 GCF_056405435.1 Rhizobacter sp. P1_G5
TCCTGGACCAGGGCAGCGAGGGCGCCTGCACCGGCTTCGGGCTCGGCTGCGTCATCAACTACCTGCGCTGGCTGAAGGCGAAGACGCCGGCCCGCTTCGAATCGGTCAGCCCGCGCATGCTCTACACGCTGGCGCGCCGCCACGACGAATACGAAGGCGAGAACTACGAGGGCTCCAGCTGCCGCGGTGCGCTGAAGGGCTGGTTCAACAACGGCGTGTGCCTGGAGAAGGACTGGCCCTACCAGGCCGACAAATCCGACACCGCCCGCTACGGCTTCGCAACGCGGGCCACGCAGAACACGCTGGGCGTCTACTACCGCGTCGACACGCAGTCGATCACCGACATGCAGGCGGCCATCGCGCAGCACGGCGCGGTGTTCGTCTCGGCTTTCACGCACGACGGCTGGGACGGCGTGCCCGACGTCGCCGCCGAACCGAAGGGCCATGCCGACCTGCCGCTGATCGCGTTCGACGGCAGGCCGTCGAAGGATGGCGGCCATGCGTTCGCGCTGGTCGGCTTCAACGACCGCGGCTTCGTGCTGCAGAACTCCTGGGGCCGCGACTGGGGCGCCGGCGGCTTCGCGACGCTGTCGTACCTCGACTGGCTGGCCAATGCGATGGACGCCTGGGTCGTCGCGCTCGGCGTGCCGGGCGTCGTGGCCGGGCGGCTCGCGGTGGCGCAGCCGGGTGCCAAGAGCACCGGCGCGAAGCGCGGCGAGGCGAACCGCAGCGGCTGGTGGGACAGCGCGCTCGCGTACCGGCACAGCGTCGTGCTCGGCAACGATGGCCGCGTGAGCCGCTACCTGACCGAGGATGAGCAGCCGCGCAAGCTGCAGCAGCAGGCCTACGCGCTGCCCGACCAGTGGTTCCGCAGCCAGCCCGACGGCCCCGGATCGGGACCGAAAAGGCTGCTGCTGTACGTGCACGGCGGCCTGAACAGCGAGGCCGATGCGATCAAGCGCGCCAGCGCGATGGGCCGCTACCTGCTCGGCAACGGCTGCTACCCGCTGTTCCTGGTCTGGAAGACCGGCATGCTCGAATCGATCGGCGACATCCTGTCGGACGCCTTCCACCGCGAACCGGCGCGCGCCGGTGCCGGCGAATGGCTGACCGACAAGACCGACCTGCTGATCGAGAAGACCATCGGCCGCCCGCTCGCGAAGCCGATCTGGAGCGAGATGAAGGAGAACGCGCAGCTCGCGTTCTCGCCGCGCCACGGCGGCGAGCTGCTGCTGGACGCGATCCAGTCGCTGGCGGCCACCTGGGGCGCGCAGTTCGAACTGCACCTGGTCGGCCACTCGGCCGGCTCGATCGCGCTCGGGCACTTCCTCAGCGCGCTCGCGCAGCGCCAGCACGCCGGGCGCGACGACGGCCTCGCGCAGCGCCTCGCGTCGGTCAACCTGTATGCGCCGGCCTGCACCGTCGCGTTCGCGAACCAGCACTATGCGAGCGACGCACGGGTGATGGAGCGGCTGCACCTGGACGTGTTGTCCGACAAGGTCGAGCGCGACGACAACGTCGCGTCGATCTACCGCAAGTCGCTGCTGTACCTGGTGTCGAACGCGCTGGAAACCGACCTGCGCACGCCGATCCTCGGGCTCGATGCCGTCAACGACGCCGCGTTCGCCGGCTGGGACGGCTCGTCGGACACCGGCGAGGCGCTGGCCACCTGGCGCGCCGCGGCGGCCGATGCGCAGCTCGCGAAGCGCACCCAGCTCGTCACCAGCGACCGCATCGAGACGGCGATCGGCAGCGACGGCCAGCCGGTGCTGATGCGGGCCTCGCACGGCGGTTTCGACAACGACATCGAGGTCGTCACGCGCACGCTGCAGCGCATCCGCGGCAGCGCACTGGCCTTGAAGGTGGACGACCTGCGCGGCTATTGACGGGCCCAGGGGCGTCCGCTCCTACAGGCATCCGGTTCCACGTCCGACGCGCAGCGCCGGGCGTGGCCGCGATGATCGGCGCCATGGACATCACGCCGATCCCGTATGACCCGTCCTTCGAACACGCCGAGGAGGACGAGGGCGCGGTCTGCGACCAGATGATCGAGACGATGCGTGGCATCGCGCAGACCACGTTCTCGCACGCCGGCCACGGCCTGCGCGGTGTGCATGCCAAGAGCCACGGCCTGCTGCGCGGCGAGTTGCGCGTGCCGGCCGGGCTGCCGGCGGCGCATGCGCAGGGCGCGTTCGCGCAGCCCGGTGAATGGCCGCTGGTGATGCGGCTGTCGACGATCCCCGGCGACATCCTGGACGACGCGGTGTCGACGCCGCGCGGCATGGCGATCAAGCTGATCGGCGTCGACGGCGTCCGGCTGCCGGGCAGCGAGGGCGCGTTCACGCAGGATTTCGTGCTGGTCAACGGACCGGTCTTCGGCTCGGCCGGGCCGAAGCAGTTCCTGGCCGGCCTGAAGCTGCTGGCCGCCACGACCGACCGCGCGCCGACGCTGAAGAAGGCGGTGTCGGCGGTGCTGCGCGGCGCCGAGAGGGCGATCGAGCAGGTGGGGCTGCAAAGCGGCACGCTGAAGGCGCTTGGCGGACACCCGCAGACGCACCCGCTCGGCGACAGCTACTTCAGCCAGGTGCCGATGCTGTGGGGGCCGTACATGGCGAAGATCGAGGTGGTGCCGGTGTCGGCGGAACTGCAGGCGCTGACCGGCGCGCACGTCGAGATGGAAGACCGCCCACAGGCCCTGCGCGATGCGGTGATGTCGCACTTCGCCCGAGCCGGCGGCGAGTGGGCGCTGCGCGTGCAGCTCTGCACCGACCTCGAGACGATGCCGATCGAGGATGCGTCGGTGCGCTGGCCCGAGGACCAGAGCCCGTTCGTCACCGTCGCCCGCATCGTGATGCGGCCGCAGCTCGCGTGGACCGAGGCACGCTCGGCGGCGATCGACGACGGCATGTCGTTCAGCCCGTGGCACGGGCTYGCGGCGCACCGGCCGCTGGGCGCGGTGATGCGGGTGCGCAAGCGGGTCTACGAGATGTCGGCGCGCTTCCGGGCCGAGCGCAACGGCGTGCGGATGGCGGAGCCGCGTTCCGCCGACGACCTGCCGCCCTGACCGAGGTCAGGTGCGCGGCACGACCGCCGTGACCTCGATCTCGACGCGGGCGCGCGGCTCCATCAGCGCACTGACCTGCACCGCGCTCATCGCGATCGTGTAGCTGCCGACCAGTTCGCGGAACACCGCGCCGACCTCGCGGCCGCGCGCCAGGTACTCGGCACGGTCGAGCACGTACCAGGTCATGCGCACGATGTGCTGCGGCGCCGCGCCGCCCTCGGCCAGCACCGCGCAGACGTTGCGCAGCGCCTGCCGCACCTGGTCGACGAAATCGTCGCTCTCGAACTCGCAGCGCTCGTTCCAGCCGATCTGGCCGGCGACGAACACCAGCACGCCCTCGGCGGCCACACCGTTCGCATAGCCGCGCGGCGGCAGCCAGCCGGGGGGTTGCAGCACTTTCATCCTGATGTCTCCTCTGTGTGTGTACGCCGGCTTCGACAGGCTCAGCCCGAACGGGAGTGGGGCTCAGCCCGAACGGAGCTTGAAGCGCTGCAGCTTGCCGGTCTCGGTGCGCGGCAGCGCGTCGCAGAACTCGATCGCACGCGGGTACTTGTAGGGTGCGATCGCCTGCTTCGCGAAATCCTGCAGCGCCTTCACCATCGCCGCGTCGCCAACCTGCCCCGGCCGCAGCACGACGAAGGCCTTGACGACCTGCCCGCGCTCGTCGTCGGCCACGCCGACCACGCCGCACTCGGCCACCGCGGGATGCTGCAGCAAGGCAGCCTCCACCTCCGGCCCGGCGATGTTGTAGCCGCCCGAGATGATCATGTCGTCGGTGCGCGCCTGGTAGACGAAGTAGCCGTCGTCGGTCTGCAGGTAGGCRTCGCCGGTCAGGTTCCAGCCTTCGCTCACGTACTGGCGCTGGCGCTCGTCGGCCAGGTAGCGGCAGCCGGTCGGCCCCTTGACCGCGAGGCGCCCCACCTGCCCCGGCGGCAGCGGCCGGCCCGCATCGTCGAGCACGCAGGCGCGGTAGCCCGGCACCACCGTGCCGGTCGCTCCCGGCCGCGCATGCGCCTCGTCGTGCGAGATGAAGATGTGCAGCAGCTCGGTCGAGCCGATGCCGTCGATGATCTCGATGCCGCTCGCCTGCTTCCACAGCTGCCGCGTCGCCGCGGGCAGCGCCTCGCCGGCCGACACGCACTGGCGCAGCGACGACAGGTCGTGCGCGGCAAGCTGGCCGGCCATCGCGCGGTACGCGGTCGGCGAGGTCACCAGCGTCGTCGCGCGGTACTGCGCGATCGCGGCCGGCAGCGCATCCGGCGCCGGCCGCTCGACCAGCACCGTCGACGCGCCCACCGACAGCGGGAACAGCAGCAGCCCGCCGAGCCCGAACGTGAACGCGATCGGCGGGCTGCCGATGAACACGTCGTCGGCCGTCGGCCGCAGCACATGGCGCGGCCAGCAGGCGCAGGCGGCCATCACATCGCGGTGGAAATGCAGCGTCGCCTTCGGCGCCCCGGTCGTGCCGGACGTGAAGGCCATCAGGCAGGTGTCGTCGGCGGCGGTGCGGGCGGTGTCGAACTGCGCCGGCTTGCCGGCCATGCGTGCCTCGAGGCCGCCGTCGCGCTCGGTCATGAAGTGCAGCACGTGCACGAGCGTCGGGCACTGCGGGCCGGCCAGCGCGAGCTCGTCGGCCAGCCGGATGTCGCACAGCGCATGGCTGATCTCGGCCTTGTGGACGATCTGCACCAGCTCCTTCGCGCGCAGCAGCGGCATGCTGCCGACCGCGATGCCGCCGGCCTTCACGACGCCGAACCAGCAGGCCGCCAGCATCGGCGAGTTCGGCCCGCGCAGCAGCACGCGGTTGCCGGGCACGAGGCCGAGGTCGTCGACCAGCACGTGCGCGATGCGGTTGGCCTGCGCCTGCAGCTGCGCGTAGGTCCAGCGCACGCCCTGCCCCTGCACACAGAGTCGGTCGCCGTGGCCCTCGTCGACCCAGCGGTCCAGCAGTTCACGAGCGCAGTTCAGCTCGCCGGGAAACTGCAGCTCCGGCAGGTCGAACACCAGCTCGGGCCATTGATCGCGCGGCGGCAGGTGGTCTCTGGCAAAGGTGTCGACGTGCGCAGACATCTCACGTTCCTTTCAGCAGCTCGCGGGCAATGATCAGTTGCTGGACCTCGGTGGCGCCCTCGTAGATGCGCAGCGCACGGATCTCGCGGTACAGCGTCTCCACCGTGTTGCCGCTGACGACGCCGGCGCCGCCCCACAGCTGCACCGCGGCATCGATGACCTGCTGCGCGCCCTCGGTGGCGGCCAGCTTGGCCATCGCCGCCTCGCGCGTCACGTTGCGGCCCTGGTCGCGCTGCCATGCGGCGCGGTAGGTCAGCAGCGCTGCGCTGTCGACGGTGGTCGCCATCTGCGCGAGCTTGGCCTGCGTGATCTGGAAGTCGGCGAGCGTCTGGCCGAACATCTTGCGGGTCGTCGCGCGCTGCAAGGCTTCATCGAGCGCACGCCGCGCGAAGCCGAGCGCGGCCGCGGCCACCGAGGTGCGGAAGATGTCGAGCGTGCGCATCGCGAGCTTGAAGCCCTGGCCCGCCTCGCCCAGCCGCTGCGCCTTCGGCACGCGGCAGCCGTCGAAGCGCAGCCTGGCCAACGGGTGCGGCGCGATCAGCTCGATGCGCTCGGCGATCTGCAGCCCCGGCGTGTCGGCATCGACGATCAGCGCGGTGATGCCGCGCGAGCCGGGTGCCTCGCCGGTGCGCACGAACAGCACGTAGAAGTCGGCGATGCCGCCGTTCGAGATCCAGGTCTTCTCGCCGTCGAGTACATACGCATCGCCGTCGTCGCGCGCCGCGCAGGCAAGCGCCGCCACGTCGGAGCCGGCCTCGGGCTCGGACAGCGCGAACGCCGCGATCGCCTCGCCGCGCGCGACCCGCGGCAGGTAGCGCTCGCGCTGCGCCGGCGTGCCGTCCAGCGAGATCGCGCCCGAGCCGAGGCCCTGCATCGCGAACGCGAAATCGGCCAGGCCGTGGTGGCGCGCCAGCGTCTCGCGCAGCAGGCAGATCGCGCGGGTGTCGATCGCGTCACCCGGCTTCTCGGCAATCGCGTGGCGCAGCCAGCCGGCCGCGCCGAGCTGCTTCACGAGGCGTCGGCAGGTGGTGTCGACATCGTCGTGCGGCACGTGCGCCAGGTGCTCGCCGCACCAGCGCGAGAGCGCCTGCTCCAGCGCCGCATGGCGCGCCTCGAAGAACGGCCAGTCGAGGTGCGCGCCCATCAATCGCCCTCGAACACCGGCTTCGACTTCGCCGCGAACGCCTCGTACGCGCGTTGGAAATCCTGCGTCATCATGCAGATCGCCTGCGCCTGCGCCTCGGATTCGATCGCCTCGTCGACGCCCATCGCCCACTCCTGGTGCAGCATGCGCTTCGTCATCGCATGCGCGAAACCGGGCCCGGCCGCGATCTCGCCGGCCCAGGCCAGTGCATCGGCCTGCAAGGCCTCCGGCTCGCTCAGGCGATTGAAGAAGCCCCATTGCAGCGCCTCGTCGCCGCCCAGCGAGCGGCCGGTGTACAGCAGCTCCGATGCGCGCCCCTGCCCGACGATGCGCGGCAGCAGCGCGCAGGCGCCCATGTCGCAACCGGCCAGCCCGACGCGCGAGAACAGGAAGGCGGTCTTGCTGCGCGCGGTGCCGACGCGCAGGTCCGATGCCATCGCGATGATCGCGCCGGCACCGGCGCACACGCCGTCGATCGCCGAGACGACGGGCTGCGGGCAGGCGCGCATCGCCTTCACGAAATCGCCGGTCATGCGCGTGAAGGCCAGCAGGTCGGGCATCGCCATCTTCGTCAGCGGACCGATGATCTCGTGCACGTCGCCGCCGGAGCAGAAGTTGCCGCCGGCGCCCTGCACGACGATCGCGCGCACCTCGTCGACCTGCGCAAGCGTGCGGAACAGGTCGCGCAGCTCGGCGTACGACTCGAAGGTCAGCGGGTTCTTGCGCTCGGGCCGGTTCAGCGTGATCACGCCGACGCGGCCGTGCAGCGCCCAGCCGACATGCCGCGGCGCGATCGCGGCAGCGCTTTGCCGGTTGCCGGACGCGAGGTGGGAGTCCATAGCACGTGTCATGTCTTCTCCTTCGGCTTGGTCTTCTTCACCGGCTTCGCAGGCAACGCGCTGTCGATGCCGGCCAGGTGCCGCTTCAGCACCGAGAGCAAGTCCTGCACCTGGGTCTTCTCGTCGGCCGACCAGCCGGCGAACAGCTCGACGACCCACTGCTCGTGCGTGGCCGCCATGCGCCGGAACTGGCGGCGGCCGGCCGGCGTCAGCTGCACCGCGAACGAGCGCCGGTCGTCCGGGCGCGGCACGCGGCGCACCAGGCCTTCGGCTTCGAGCTGGTCGGTGATGCCGGTCACGTTGCCGCCGGTCACCATCAGCCGCTGCGACAGCTCGCCCATCGCCAGGCCGGCGGGCTCGCGCTCGAGCTGCGCCAGCAGGTCGAAGCGCGGCAGCGTGGTCGCGAACTCGCTGCGCAGCCGGTTGCGGATCACCGACTCGATGCGGTTGCTGCACGACAGCAGGCGCAGCCACAGCTTCAGGGCCTGATGGTGGTCGTCGATGACCCGCGATTCGAGGTCGCTGATGTCGGAAATCACATCACCTCCCCGCCGGCCACGGCGATCGCCTGGCCGGTGATGCTGGCCGATTCGCGCCGGCACAGCCACAGCACCGCCTGCGCAACCTCGTCGGGCTGCACCAGCCGGCCCTGCGGGTTGGCTGCGGCCAAGGCGTCGCGTGCCGCGTCGGCGCTGCGCTGCGTCTTGCTGGCGATCTGCTCGACCGCGCGGGCGACGATGTCGGTGTCGGTGTAGCCGGGGCAGACCGCGTTGACGGTGACGCCCTTGCGCGCGACCTCGAGCGCGAGCGCCCGCGTCAGGCCCAGCACGCCGTGCTTCGCGGCGCAGTAGGCGGCGACATAGGCGTAGCCCTTCAGCGCCGCGGTGCTCGCGATGTTGACGATGCGGCCGAAGCCGCGCTCGGTCATGCCGGGCAACACCTGCCGGGTGCACAGGAAGGTGCCGGTCAGGTTGACCTGCAGCAGGCGGTTCCATTGGTCGAGCGTGGTGCGGGCGAAGGGCTGGCTTTCGACCTGGCCGGCGTTGTTGATCAGGATGTCGACGGGGCCAAAGGCTTCGGTGGCTTGGTGGAATGCGGATTCGACACTGCCGGGGTCGGTGATGTCGGCGCGGGCCTTCGATACCTCAGGCTGAACGGGTGATGTGTGTTCGTTCGTCCGCGTGCCCGCCACCCCCGTTCGGGCTGAGGTATCGAAGCCTCGCCCCAACCGCCCCACCGCCGCTGCCAGCCGGGCCTCATCCCGCCCCATCACCGTGACCCGCGCGCCCTCACGCAGCAACACCGCCGCGATCGCCTCGCCGATCCCGCTGCCTCCCCCCGTCACCACCGCATGCAATCCGGTCAGCG
>NZ_JBFUCB010000237.1:0-8442 GCF_056405435.1 Rhizobacter sp. P1_G5
CTCATCGCCACTGTTTGACCACAGCGAACGCAGTGAGCGGAGGGAGTTTGGCGATGCACCCCCGAAGCCGAGCTTCTTCGTGGAGTCGGCGCCCCCCAGGGGCGTCGACCGCCTCGGCATGAGCCCCCAGCCCAGTCCCTCACCCCCCGCGCGACGCGCCCGCGCCAAGCAAACTAGAAATTCATGTACTGAGGCGCCTTGCCATCCTTCGCACGCACACCAGCGAACCGCGCCGTCAACCGAGCCTGCAGATTCACCGGCAGCGGCGCAAACCCCGTGCCGCGCGTCAGGTCGTCGCCGTGCATCAGGCACCAGTACAGGAATCGCATGCCCTGCGCGGCGCGCTCGGCATCGGCCGGCTCGGCGTCGAACAGCACGAAGCTCGTCTGCGTGATCGGCCACGCGCCGCTGGCCGGGCGGTTCATCAGCGACGCGAGGTCGTTGCCGGCGCGCGAGACATCGCTGTCGAGGATCGCCGCGCGGAAGCCCGCCTCCGATGCCGCCACCGCGACGCCCGCACCGTTGACCAGCCGCACCGCCGCAAGCCCGTCCTTCACGACGCGGTCGTAGCTGACGTAGGCGATGCCACCCTCAGTGCCGTCGAGCGCCTTCACCATGCCGTCGTTGCCCTCGGCCGTCGCGACCTCGCCCGGCCACTTCGGCGCCTGGCCGGCACCGATCTCGGTCTTGAAGGCCGGCGACACCTCCGACAGGTAGCGCGTGAAACCCTCGGTGGTACCGGAGCGGTCGGCACGCACGATGCGCTGGATGCGCAGCGCAGGCAGCGCGACGCCCGGGTTCTGCGCCGCGATGCGTGCATCGTTCCACTTCGCGATCCGCGCGGCCATGATGTCGGCCAGCACCTCGCCCGACAGCTGCAGCCGGTTCGCGCCGATGCCGGGCAGCTTGACCACCGGCACGATGCCGCCGATCAGCATCGGCACCTGCACCAGCTTGCGCTTCGTCAGTTCGTCGGCGGGCAGCGGCGAATCGCTGCCGCCGAAGTCGACCGCGCGTGCGCTGATCTGCTTGACGCCGTCGCCCGAGCCGGTCGCCTTGTAGGTGACGGCGGCACCGGCGTTCTGCTGCTCGTAGGTCTTGGCCCAGCGTTCGTAGATCTTGGACGGGAACGAGGCCCCGATGCCGCGCACCTGCGCGATGGCGTTCGTGGCAAGGAGGGAAAGGAGGCCGGCGAGGGCAGCATGGCGAAGGCGTGTGGTGGTCACTTCGGAAAAGCCGTTGGTTACTGCGAGGGCGCGACGATACATCGGTCGCGTGACAGTGCGTGAACCCGACAGGGTGGGCGTCGCGAAGCGTGAACTGCTTCGCACCTGATCAGGCTTCAACACGCTGTTACCCGGCACACGGTCACGTAACGGGTCGCCATGGAAGACTTCTGCACAAGGGAGCCCGAGAGGTGGCCTCAAGCCGGCTGCAAAACGGCCGAACTTGCATGGACCACTTCCACATGTTGTTGGAGCCTTGAATGGACCTGGAAACCTCTGTCGTCGACTCGCAGACCCTGCGCCGCCACCTGATGGCACCGAACCCGATGCAGCGCGCGATCGCACTGCACGCGCTGGAGGTCGAGGTCGAGCGGCTGCCGGCTGGGGACCGCTCACTCGGCAATGAAGTCGAGAAGTTCGTCTCGCGCGGCATTCCGTTCTATGCGCTGAACGATCCGCACTATTGCAGCTGGGTCGGCAAGGCCGCCTCCTACTGGGACAAACTGCACGCCTGACTCTGATGCTCAGCCGTAGATCGGCCTGAGCATGCAATGCAAGACATAGGCGGCGCCGCCCACGGCCGTTGCGAGTGACCCATACCGCGCGATGCGGATCTGCGGCGGCGCAATGCCCGCCTCGGTCGCGAACTGCTGCACCGCCGCCAGCGCCGGGTCGAGGAACTCGTCACCGCGCTCGACCGTCTCGCCGCCGAGCACGATCACCGTCGGGTTGAAGGTCATCCACACGTTCTGGATCAGCACGCCGAGGTAGGCGCCCGCGCGCGCCACGTCGTCGGGCGACCGGATGTGCCGCGCGCCGATCAGCGCCTCGGCGCAGCCGCGCCGCCCGCATGAGCACATCGGCCCGCCGAGCTGCAGGATCGTGTGCCCGACCTCGCCGGCCAGTCCGCTCGCGCCGCTGAACAGCCGGTCGTTCAGCACGATGCCCGCGCCGACGCCGATGCCGCAGCTCAGGAAGATCAGCGGATCGTCGGCTGGCCCCTCGCTGAACTCGAACTCGCCGATCGCCGCCAGGTCGGCCTCGTTCTGGTAATAGATCGGCACGCCTTCCAGGCCCGCGGCCGCCGCCTCGCCCGACAACCGCTTGCCCAGCTCCACGTCGCGCCAGCCGATGTTCGGCGCGAACTTCAGCACGCCAGCCCGCTCGTCGACCGCGCCCGGCAGCCCGACCCCGATCCCCATCAGCCGGTAGTTGCGCTCCTGCACCTGCGCCGCGAGCGACAGCACCTGCTCGATCAGCTGGTGGCAGGCCAGCTGCGGCTCCAGCGAGCGCAGCGGCGTACGCATCGACTCGATGACCTCACCGTTGATCGTCACCGCCGCGGTCTGGATCGCGTCGATGCCGAGCTCGGCACCGATCAGCGCCAGCCGCTGGCTGTTCAGCCGCAACGGCTTCGGCCGCCGCCCGAGGCTGCCGGTGTGCTGCGCCTCCTCTTCGAGCAGCCAGCCCTCGTCGATCAGCTCCTTCGCGAGGATGCTGATCGTCGACTTGGTCAGCCCGCTGTGCGTGGACAGGTCGGCGCGCGACAGCCCGGGCTCCTCGCGCAGCAGGCGCACCAGCGCCATCCGGTTGATGCGTTTGACAAGGTGCTGGTCGCCGGTGAGTGTCATGCGGGCATTGTCGCCACCGACCCGGCCGGATTCGCCTTCGGGAAAGCGCGGGGTGCATTTGTTTGTTCGATGAACTAAAGTGGCGGGCGTTGCCCCATCGGGGCCTTCTTTGACCGCCACCATGTACCTCGGAATCGACCTCGGCACCTCGGAAGTCAAGGTTCTGCTGTTGCAGGACGATCACCGCATCGTGGCCACGGCCGGTGCGCGGCTGACGGTGTCGCGGCCGCATCCGGGCTGGTCCGAGCAGGATCCGGCCGACTGGTGGGCGGCGACCGAGGCGGCGGTGGCCGCGCTGCGGGCCGAGGCGCCGGCCGAGTTCGCGCGCGTGCGCGGCATCGGGCTGTCGGGCCAGATGCACGGCGCGACGCTGCTCGATGCCGACGACGCGGTGCTGCGCCCCGCCATCCTGTGGAACGACGTGCGCTCCGCGGCCGAGTGCCTGGAGCTGCAGCGCCGCCTGCCGGCGCTGCCCGAGATCGCCGGCAACCTCGCGATGCCGGGCTTCACGTCGCCCAAGCTGCTGTGGGTGCAGCGCCATGAGCCGAAGCTGTTCGAGCGCACGCGCTGCGTGCTGCTGCCCAAGGACTGGTTGCGCCTGCAGCTGACCGGCGAGAAGGTCAGCGAGATGTCCGATGCGGCCGGTACGCTGTGGCTCGACGTGGCGCAGCGCCGCTGGTCGCGCGAGCTGCTGGCGGTGAGCAACCTGAGCGAGCAGCGCATGCCGCGGCTGGTCGAAGGCAGCGCGGTGTCGGGGCAGCTGCGCGACGCGCTGGCCRATGCCTGGGGCCTGCCGCGCGGCATCCCGGTGGCCGGCGGCGGTGGCGACAACGCGGCCAGCGCGGTCGGCATCGGTGCGGTGCGGCCGGGCGAGGGCTTCATTTCGCTCGGCACCAGCGGCGTGCTGTTCGTCGTGACCGACCGCTTCCGCGCGAACCCGGCCTCGGCGGTGCACGCGTTCTGCCATGCGGTGCCCGGGCGCTGGCACCAGATGAGCGTGATGCTGTCGGCCGCGAGCTGCCTGAGCTGGGTCACCAAACTCGTCGGCGCGGCCGGCGAGGGCGCGCTGCTGAATGAAGTCGGCGCGCTCGATGCGGCCGGCCAGGCGGCCGCGCCGCTCTTCCTGCCCTACCTTGGCGGCGAGCGCACGCCTCACAACGATGCGACGGCGCGCGGCGTGTTCTTCGGCCTGTCGCACGACACCACGGCGGCGCACCTCGGCTGGTCGGTGCTCGAAGGCGTGGCCTTCGGCATGCTCGACGGGCTGCATGCCTTGCAGGCCGCCGGCACCGAGGTGGGCCCGCTGACGATCGTCGGCGGCGGCTCGCGCAGCCCGCTGTGGGCGCAGCTGTTCGCCACGCTGTACGGCGTGCCGGTGCGCACCGTGCATGGCGGCGAGGCCGGCGGGGCGCTCGGCGCCGCGCGCCTGGCGTGGCTGGCCACCGGCGGCAGCGAGGCCGAGGTGTGCCTCGCGCCCGCGCTGAACACCGAGTACCTGCCCGAGCCCGCCGCGCGTCGCGATGCGCTGCTGGCCCGCCACGACCGATTCAAGTCGCTTTACCCGACGCTGCGTGCCGCCTTTGCCGCAGCCTGACCTTCACCAGGAGACATTGCCATGACAGAGTTCTTCAAAGGCATCGCGCCGATCAAGTACGAAGGCCCCGAGAGCGACAACCCGCTCGCCTTCCACTGGTACGACAAGGACCGTGTGGTGCTCGGCAAGCGCATGGAAGAGCAGCTGCGCTTCGCCGCCTGCTACTGGCACAGCTTCGTGTGGGACGGCCGCGATCCGTTCGGCGGCGACAGCTTCCAGCGCCCGTGGCACCAGATCGCCGATCCGCTGGAGCAGGCGCGCGTGAAGGCCGATGTCGCATTCGACTTCTTCAGCAAGCTCGGCATCCCGTACTACTGCTTCCATGACCGCGACGTGGTGGCCGAAGGCAGCACGCCGCGCGAGAGCGTCGAGTGGCTGCGCCGCACCGTCGACCTGCTCGGCGAGAAGCAGCAGGCCACCGGCGTGAAGCTGCTGTGGGGCACGGCCAACCTGTTCTCGCACCGGCGCTTCATGTCGGGCGCGGCGACCAACCCCGACCCCGAGGTGTTCGCGATGGCGGCGCTGCAGGTCAAGGAGGCGATGGACGCCACCGTGCGGCTGGGCGGCGCCAACTACGTGATGTGGGGTGGCCGCGAGGGCTACGAGACGCTGCTGAACACCGACCTGAAATCGGAGCTGCAGCAGATGGGCCGGCTGCTCGCGATGGCGGTGGACCACAAGCACAAGATCGGACTGAAGGGGCCGATCCTGATCGAGCCGAAGCCGCGCGAGCCGACCAAGCACCAGTACGACTTCGACGTCGCCACCGTCTACGGTTTCCTGAAGACCTACGGCCTCGAGAACGACGTGAAGGTCAACATCGAGGCCAACCACGCGACGCTGTCGGGCCACAGCTTCGAGCACGAGATCGCGACCGCGGCGGCGCTCGGCATCTTCGGTTCGGTCGACATGAATCGCGGCGACATGCAGTGCGGCTGGGACACCGACCAGTTCCCGAACAACCTGCCGGAGATGGCGCTGGCGATGTTCCACATCCAGCGCGCCGGCGGCTTCACGAGCGGCGGGCTGAACTTCGACGCCAAGGTGCGGCGCCAGTCGATCGATGCGGAAGACCTGTTCCACGGCCACGTCGGCGCGATGGACCTGTGCGCCCGCGCGCTGCTGGCGGCCGAGCGGATGATCCAGGAGGGCAGGCTCGAATCGGCGGTGCAGCAGCGCTACGCCGGCTGGCGCGGCGCGTTCGGCCAGCAGGTGCTGAAGGGCGAGCTGACGCTGGACGCCGTGGCGCAGCGCGTGCTGGACCGCAACGCCGACGTGCAGCCGAAGTCCGGGCGGCAGGAGGCGATGGAGAATTTGCTGAACCGCTACGTCTGAGCTCCCCCGACACCGCTCGTCCTGAGCCTGTCGARGGGTCGGGCTGAGCTTGTCGAAGCCCCGCGACAATGCCGCATGGACCGTGTCGAAGCAGTGGTGGTGGGAGCCGGCGTCGTCGGGCTGGCGGTGGCGCGTGCGTTGGCGCTGCGCGGCCTGGAGACGCTGGTGATCGAGTCGCAGCCCTCCATCGGCACCGGCATCAGCTCGCGCAACAGCGAGGTCATCCACGCCGGGCTCTACTACCCGCCCGGGTCGCTGAAGGCGCGGCTGTGCGTCGAGGGCAAGCACCTGCTCTACGCGTTCTGCGAGTCGCACGGCGTGGTGCACCGCCGCTGCGGCAAGCTGCTGGTGGCGACCGAGCCGTCGCAGCTGACCGGGCTGCAAGCCTTGCAGGTGCAGGCGGCGGCGAATGGTGTCGACGACCTGGTGCCGCTCGACGCAGCGCAGGCGCGCACGATGGAGCCGGCGCTCACCTGCCTGGCGGCGCTGTGGTCGCCGTCGACCGGCCTGATCGACAGCCACGGCCTGATGCTCGCGCTGCAGGGCGAGCTGGAGCGGCGCGGTGGCATGGTGGCGCTGGCCTCGCCGGTGCGGGCGCTGCAGGCGGGGCCAGGCGAGCACGTCATCGAGGTCGGCGGCGAGCAGCCGATGGAACTGGCCGCCCGCATCGTCGTCAACGCCACGGGCCTGTGGTCGCCGGCGCTCGCGCAATCGACCTCGGGCCTGCCAGCCGGGGCGCAGCCGGCGGCCCGCTTCTGCAAGGGCAACTACTTCTCGCTGGCCGGCCGCGCGCCGTTCTCGCGGCTGATCTACCCGCTGCCGAACCGGGCCGGCCTGGGCGTGCACCTGACGCTGGACCTGGGCGGTCAGGCCCGCTTCGGGCCCGACGTGCAATGGCTGGCTGACGACACGCAAGACCCGATCGACTACACCGTGGACCCGGCGCGCGCCGACGCCTTCTACGCCGAGGTGCGCCGCTACTGGCCCGCGCTGCCCGACGGCGCGCTGCAGCCGGCCTACAGCGGCGTGCGGCCCAAGCTCGCCGGGCCGGGCGAGCCGGCGGCGGATTTCCGCATCGACGGGCCGGCCGAGCACGGCGTGCCGGGGCTCGTGAACCTGTTCGGGATCGAATCGCCGGGCCTGACCGCCAGCCTCGCGCTGGCCGACGAGGTGCTCAGCCGGCTGGGCGCCTGAGCTTCACTCGGCGGGCGCGTCGCGCCACTGCCCGTCCAGCAGCACCTCGTGCGGACGGAAGTCGGCCTTGTAGGCCATCTTGTCGCTCTCGGAGATCCAGTAGCCGAGGTAGACGTGGCGCAGCTTCAGCAGCCGGGTCTGCTCGATCTGCCACATCACGTTGTAGATGCCGTAGCTGGTGCGCGGCTCGGGCTCGTAGAAGGTGTACACCGCCGACAGGCCGTCGTTCAGGATGTCGAGGATCGACACCATCTTCAGCGCGCCCATCCCGTCGGGCGCCGGCTCGCGGAACTCGACCAGCCGCGAGTTGACTCGGCTTTGCAGCAGGAACTGGGTGTACTGGTCGATGCTGTCGTTGTCCATGCCGCCCCCGCTGTGGCGGCCGGCCTGGTARCGCAGGTAGAGCTGGTAGTGCTCCGGCAYGAAGCACAGCCGGAGCACGCGCGCCTGCAGGCCCTGGTGCTGCTTCCAGGCGCGGCGCTGGCTGCGCGTCGGCTCGAAACCCGCCACCGGCACGCGCAGCGGCACACAGGCGCGGCAGCCGTCGCAGAACGGCCGGTAGGTGAACATGCCGCTGCGCCGGAACCCGTTGGAGACCAGGCCCGAGTAGGCGTCGGCGTGGATCAGGTGGCTGGGTGTCGCGACCTGCGAACGCGCCATCCGGCCGCCCAGGTAACTGCACGGGTACGGCGCGGTGGCATAGAACTGCAGCGAGGCGAGCGGAAGCTCTTTCGGATGGGTCACGAACCAGGTCCCTGCACGGGCGCACCGGGATCCAGCAGCGCCCACATCGAGGGATCATAGGACCATTCCCGCACCGGGGGCTCCCTGAGTCTGGGGGGCAAACCGGTTTCGAATTGTTCGCGTGGAATCTCCCGCGCCCCCAGTGACGCCAGGTGACCGGTGCGCTGCTGGCAGTCGATCAGCGTGATGCCGTTCGCCCGGCAGAACGCGACCAGGCCCGACACCGCGATCTTCGACGCATCGGTGCGGTGCGAGAACATCGACTCGCCGAAGAACATCCGCCCGAGGCACACGCCGTACAGGCCGCCCACCAGCTGCCCGTCGATCCAGGTCTCGAAGCTGTGCACCGCGCCGAGCGCATGCCAGCGGCAGTAGGCCTGCACCATCTCCGGCAGGATCCAGGTGCCGTCCTGGCCCTCGCGGGGCGTGCCGGCGCAGGCACCGATCACCGATGCGAAATCGCTGTCGATGCGCAGCTCGCAGCCGGGATCGCGCGCGAAGCGGCGCAGCGTCTGGCGCAGCGAGCGCGACAGCTTGAATTCGGCCACCGGCAGCACCATGCGCGGGTCGGGCGACCACCACAGCACCGGCTGGCCCTCGCTGTACCACGGGAAGATGCCGTGGCTGTAGGCCTCGGTCAGGCGCTCGGGCGTCAGCTCGCCGCCGGCGGCCAGCAGCCCGGGTGCGTCCGAGCCGGGCGGCAACGCCTGGCGTGTAT
>NZ_JBFUCB010000238.1:0-8442 GCF_056405435.1 Rhizobacter sp. P1_G5
GGTAGAAGTCGAGGAAGCCCCACTCGAGGATCTGTTCGGGTTCGACGCCGACATAGGCGGCCCACTGCCGGTTCACGAATTCTGCCGAGCCGTCCGGTCGAGCCACCCAGGCGAGCACCGGCAGCGAGTCGATGATGAGGCGAAGGTTCTGCTCGCTGGCGAGCAGTGCCGACCTGGCTTCCTCCAGGGCGTTCTCGGTGCGCTTGCGGTCTTCGATGTCCAGCACGACGCCGTACCACTTCACGACCTTGCCCTGCGAGTTCAGCAGCGGGTTCTGCCGCAGCGTGCACCATCGGTACTGGCCGTCGGCACGCCGGAGCCTGCCTTCGACTTCCCGCGAACGCGTCGACGCCATGATGTCCTGCCAGGTGGACAGCAGGGCCGCCACGTCGTCCGGGTGAAAGATGCGATAGAAGCCGAGCCCGAGGATCTCGTCGGCGGGCAGCCCGACGAAGTCCACGAAATGCTGGTTGCAGAAATCCAGCATGCCGTCCGAAGTCGCCGACCAGGCGATGGCCGGGATGGTGTTGATGATGAGGTTGAGCCGCCATTCGCTTTCTGCGAGCGCCTCGCCCGTGGGCTTCTCGGCGCGTGTATCGGCCGGTGGCCTGCGGTCGGTGAGCTCGCGGACCTCGCGGCACGCGAGGCTCGCCTGGGTCGCCGCGATCTTCAGGCGCAGCGACTCGAGGCGCTGCGGAAACCCCGCTCGCCGGGAGCCGGTCACCAGCACGCCCRGGCCGGCGATGTCGCCCATCGCGACGGCCACGACGGACAGCACGTCGCTGCCGAGGGGCATGGCTGATGGGCCGAGCGCCGGGTTGTCCGCCAGCCACTGACCGACCGCACGCCGGATCGCCTCGGGATCGTGCGCGGCGGCGGGCGTCTTGCCGGTGCGCAGGAAGATGTGCACCGTTTCGCTGAAGCGCAGCCCGGCGAAGTCCAGGTCCAGCATGTCGACCAGCGTCTCCAGGAGGTCTTCGACGATGGAGGTCGGGTCCACTCCCCGCCACGTCGCCGGCAGGCGGGTCAGGCGCTCGATGTCGTCGTGGCACTGCTGCAGCTGCGGGTCTTCGGCGGCGGCACGGGAAGGCGATGTGATGGGGGCGTGTGCACTCATGGCTCGACTGCGAGCGATGAGCATACCGCGCCGAATGTGGGCATGAACCTCGACCAAGGTCTAGGAACCTGCGACTTTCCGCGAGGGCCCGACGATCAAAGGAGGATTGAGTGCGTGCGGCACCGGGGGATAGGCTTCAGTCCCCGGACCAGTGGCCCTCTGCGACGCGAGGCACGCATGAACCTATCGATCGGCGAACATCTTCCGGATCTCCCGCGAGATCGGGAGCACGTCTTCTTCGAGCGCGAAGTGCCCCGTGTCGAGAAGGCGCAGGCGCGCGTCGGGAATGTCCCGAAGGTAGGCGTGCGCACCGGCCGGAAGAAAGATCGGGTCGTTCCTGCCCCACACGATGAGCGTCTTCAGCGGACGTGCGCGCATGAAGGCCTGCCAGTTCGGGTAGTCGATGACGTTGCTGAAGTAGTCCGACATCAGGCCGATCTGGATTCTCCGGACGCTGGGGTTCTCGAGGAGCAGGGCATCCAGGTTCCATCCGGTGGGGTCGATGGACTCGAAATTCCGGCTGCCGGTCCGGTACTGGAACATCGTGAAGTCACGGGACACGAGCTGCTCGATCTGCCTGCGCCCTTCCGGGGTGAGGCCCGCCGCACGGGCGCGCATTCCGCCGAGCTGCTCGGCTGCAATGCCTTCGACATACGCGTTGGCGTTCTGGATGATCAGCCCGGCGACCGCCGCCGGATTCTTCACGGCCATGCGAAAGCCCACCGGACCGCCGAAGTCCTGCAGGTAGAGGACGTAGCTTTTCAATCCGATCTGGGAGACGAACGCTGCCATCACATCTGCCAGGCTTTCGAACGTGGGGGAGAACTTCTCGGCAGAAGGGTAGTCGCTGAAGCCCGAGCCCGGGTAGTCGGGTGCCACCAGGTGGAAGTCGTTCGAGAGCAGCGGGATCAGCTCTCGATACATGTGCGAAGACGAAGGAAAGCCGTGCAGCAGCAGCAGGGTCGGCTTGCGAGGGTCGCCCGCTTCGCGATAGAAGATCTTGATTCCTTTCACGACGACCGTCCGGTACTGCACGCGAGACCCCTGCTGCGACTCGCCGGTCGATTCGATGCGACCGGCACGGTCGACGGCGCACGCGCCGAGGTAGCAGCTCAGGACGGCGGCAACGAGTGCTCGCCAAGGAAGGTTCGAGTGCATGGTTCGCGGCTTTCAGGGTTCGAGTTGGCACATCGAACCGAGCCTATCCGCAGGCCGTGCGCGATGCCCCTTTCCTGCGGCCTGCAGGCCGCTGGCCCGAGGGCGTAGGGCGCTCCTGTCGCCGACTCCTCGAGTTTTAACCGCAGTTAACTCGTCCTGGTTGCATCGGAAGGCGACCATGCGCAAACCACATGAATGGAGCATTGCAATGCCTTCGAACAGACCCACGGTGATAGAGCTGGCCCATGACGATCCCGTCATCGAGGCGGGGTTGCGCTACATCCTCGGCGCATGGCCTGAATTCGAGTTGCGCGCCGCGGCCGACCTGGATCGCCCTGACCGGGAGCGGAGCGCGCCGGCCGACGTGCTCATCCTCGACCACGACAGCGGTGTCCGCAGGGCAGTGGGCCTGCAGGCCGATTCCCGCCAGGGCGCGAAGCTCATGGTCGTGGCCATGAGGGGCCAGGAGATCGATGTGCGAAGCGCCTTGGAAGCGGGCATCCGCGGCTACGTGGTGGTCGGCTGCTCGGCGGACGAGATCGTGAGCGCCGCCCGGGCCGTGGCGGCCGGGCGCCGGTATCTGTGCAGCGCCGCGACGCTTCGCATGGTCGACAGCCTGTCGCGGCCGGCCCTGACCGTGCGAGAGGGTGAGGTGCTGGCGCTGGTCCGCCGTGGCCACAACAACAAGGAGGTGGCCCGCTCGCTGGGGATCTCGGTGGGAACGGTCAAGGCGCACATGCGGGGGCTGCTGTCGAAGCTGGGCGCGCGGTGCCGGACCGAGGCCCTCTGGATCGCGTCGCAGCAGGGATTGGCCCCGCGTCCGACGCGCGCAGCGGCCGCTCGAAGCTCGGTGGCGGCCTAGATGAGCGGGAAGGATTCCCCCTGGGCATGCGCCCTGCATCGGCTCTGCCTGCTGCTGCTGTGTTCGGCCTACCTCCAGGGCGGCCTGGAGAAGGCGCTGGATTTCCACGGAGCCCTCGCGGAGATGACCGCATTCGGCTTGCGGCCTGCGGGGTTGCTCGCGGTGGCGGCCATCGCCATCGAGCTGGTGGGTTCCGTGCTGGTGCTTGTCGGCTGGGGGCGCTGCGTCGGCGCGTTGCTGCTCGCGGCCTTCACGCTGGTCGCGACGCTCATCGCGAATCGGTTCTGGGAGGAACAGGGCATGCCRCGCGCGATGTTGACGCATGCCTTCTTCGAGCATCTCGGGCTGGCCGGCGCGCTCGTGCTGGTCGCCTGGCACGACCGCTGCGAGCGCAACGCCGGACTTCGTCCGAGTCCGAGGGCCGGGTGAACGCAGCGTCCAAGGTCGGGGTGGCACTGGCCATCGCATTGAGCTGCATGGCCGCCCGGGCCCTGCCGGCGCAGTACGGCATCTCGCAGCTGTATCACACCAAGTGGACCGCCCAGGATGGCGTGCCGACGGGCATCGAGGCCATCGCCCAGACCCGCGACGGCTTTCTGTGGCTGGGCACCTCGGGGGGACTGTTCCGCTTCGACGGCGTGGAGTTCGAGCGCATCTCCGGCGCCGGTGGCGTCCCGCTCCTGTCGCAGGACATTTCCGGGTTGTACGTGGCCACGGATGGCGGACTGTGGATCGGGCACCACCTCGGCGGCGTGAGCCATCTGCACGAGGGCCGCCTGGTGAACTACGGCCAGGCCCAGGGGCTGCCGCGATCGTCCGTGGCGGGCATGGCAAAGGCAGGGGACGGAACCCTGTGGGCGGGGACGACCCGCGGGCTGTTTCGACTCGACGGCGGACGATGGCAGCCGGCGAATGCCACCTGGAACGTTCCTGCGGATCCGGTCGACGAGCTCATCCTGGATCGCGATCGCACGCTGTGGGTGATGAGCAATGACCGGATCTTCTACCTTCGAGACGGCGCGAACCGGTTCGAGAAACTGCCCGTCGCAGTGCCTCGCAGCAATTCCCAGACGATGCTCCTGCATCCTGGCGGTGCCGCCATGGTGTGCACTTCCGGACGCGTTCGCATGCTGACATTGACCGCGCCGCCCGCGTCCGGTGCAACCGCCCCTGGATGGGTCGACCGCGGTATCACGGCGGCGGCCGGGTGTGCCTTCGACCGCGAAGGCCACCTGTGGGTCGGAGGCATCGACGGCGCCAGGCGAGGCGAGGGCGTCGGCTTCGTGCCCCTCTCCGGGGAATCCGTCTCCCGGATCATCGAGGATCGCGAAGGGAACATCTGGTTTGCCACACGCGGCGGACTCGACCGATTCCGCGCTCCGGCCTTCCTGAAGCTGCCGCTGGACACAGGGTCCAACGAGTTCTGGCTCGCACCCGCCGGGCAAGGTGGCGCATGGATCGGCACCGCCCTCGGCAACGTCTTCCGCGCTCGGAGCACCTCGCTGGAGCCGATCGGTTTCGGACATCTGGCCGGAACGGGACTCGCTGCCCTCTACAGCGACCCGTCGGGCATTCTGTGGGCGGCCGGCGGCGATTCGCTGTGGAAGCTTCAAGCCGGTGGACGATGGCAGCGCCTGGCCCATCGTGGA
Organism: Rhizobacter sp. P1_G5; assembly: GCF_056405435.1. NCBI lineage: Bacteria > Pseudomonadati > Pseudomonadota > Betaproteobacteria > Burkholderiales > Sphaerotilaceae > Rhizobacter > Rhizobacter sp. P1_G5. Next base: position 4,787 of record NZ_JBFUCB010000238.1, read on the forward strand.
GCGAGCGCCTCTTCTTCCTTCAACTACGCCGGCATCCAGGCCATGACGCAGGACGCGCAGGGCGCGATGTGGGTGTCGGTGCTGCGAGTCGGCACCTACCGCGTGGTCGGCGATGAGTGGACCTTGTGGGGGGGACGCACGGACATGCCCACCCACAACGTGTCGGCCTTGTTCACCGATGCGCGGGGCCGCGTCTGGTTCGGCTATGACGATGGGGTGGTCACCGTCCTCGACGGCGATCGGCTCGCGGCGGTGCTCCCCGCGAGGGAGTCTTCGTCGCACCTGGACCTGGGGTCGGTGGAGACGTTCGCGCAGCAGGCCGAACACCTCTGGATCGGGACCGAGAAAGGCCTGTGGCGACTGAGCGGCGATGCGATCCACCCGGTGATGGGATCGCGCGGTGCGTTCATCCGGGTCAAGGGCATCGTGCCCGGCTCGACAGGGGACCTGTGGGTGAGCACGGCGGATGGCATGGTCCACATCGCGGCCGACGACCTGCAGCAGGCGTTGCGCCACCCTGAGCATCCCGTCCGCCATGACCTGCTGGACCATCTGGACGGGCTGCCGGGGGCGCCCGAGGCGGCGCTGGGCAACGGCGGCCGCCTCTGGATTGCCGCCGCGAACGGCGTGGTATGGACCGACCCCATGCGCATGCCGCGCAACACCATCGCGCCCGCCGTGATCGTCAAGTCGATCACGGTGGACGGTCTCGCGCATGCGTTCGATGCAGGCGCCGCGACGCAGTTGCCGGTGCATCCGCGCGACCTGAAGATTGCCTACACCGCGCCGAGCCTCACGATGCCAGAGCGCGTGAGGTTCAGGTATCGCCTTGGCGACGAGCACGCCGACTGGCAGGACGCCGGCACCCACCGCGAGGCCAGTTTCAGGGACTTGCCGCCCGGCCGCTATCGATTCCAGGTGATCGCCGCCAACAATGACGGCGTGTGGAATGAAACCGGCGCGAGCGTCTCGTTCGTCATTCCTCCCACCTTCGTGCAAACGGGCTGGTTCGTCGCGTTGTGCGCTGCCGCTGCCGCGGCCGCCGTGTGCCTGCTGTTCTCATGGAGGCTGCGCGCGGTCAAGGCCCGCTTGCGGCTGCGCTGGGAGGAGCGGACGGTCGAGCGGGAACGCATCGCCCGGGAACTCCATGACACCTTCCTGCAGGCCGTGCAGGGCCTGGTGATCCGGTTCCACGCGGCGATGGAACAGATTCCGCCGCACGAGCGCTCCCGCGACCTGATGCGCAACGCGCTGGACCTGGCCGACGAAGTGATCGCGGATGGGCGGGATGCGGTGACGGACCTGCGGGGGGTCACCGGCAGCTCGACGGATTTTGCCGATGGCCTGCAATCGGTCGGTGAGCGCTGGTCCGCAGACACCGGCGTTTCCTTTGCGATGCGCATCGACGGGGCTGCCCGCGAACTCGATCCGGTGGGCGTGCCGGAGCTGCAGCGCATCGCCACCGAGGCGCTGAGCAATGCGTTCCGACACGCGGCAGCCACGGGCGTCCAGCTTGGCGTGACGTTTGCATCGAGGCAGCTCAGACTGCGAATCGTGGACAACGGCTGTGGTTTCGACGCGAAGCAGTCGCACGCCGGGCGCTGGGGCCTGGTCGGGATGCGAGAGCGGGCGGATCGTCTGGGCGGGCGCCTGGGCGTCCACTCGGATGCACGCGGCACCACGGTCACGCTGGAGGTCCCTGCCAGGATCGCCTACCGGCACCGGCGGCGCGCGTGGGACGGATGGCGCGGGTGACGCAGAAGAGGGCCTGTCAGGGATCGAGGATCCCTCGCTTGAGGGAGATCATGACCGCATGCGTGCGGTCGCGCGCGGAGAGCTTGCTCATGATGCTCTTCATGTGGGACTTGACCGTGTCCTCGGTGACACCGAGCTCGCCGGCGACCCGCCGGTTCGAGTTGCCGGCCGCGACCTGCTTCAGCACGTCGAGTTCGCGCGCGGACAGCGGGTCGTCGGTCAGGTGCGCGGCCAGTTCGGCGGCCACCTCGCGAGGAATCCAGCGCTCGCCGGCATGGACGGATCGGATGGCGGCGAGAAGCTCGTTGCGGATCATGCTCTTGAGCAGGTAGCCGCTGGCACCCGCTTGCAGCGAGCGGCGCGCCTGCGTGTCGCCCCGGTAGGTCGTCAGCATCACGATGCGAGCGTCGGACCATTGCGCACGGATCGCCACCGTGGCGGCGACACCGTCGACCTCCGGCATCTGCAGATCCATCAAGGTGACGTCGGGGCGGTGCTCGGCAAAGCGTTCGGTCGCCTCGTGCCCGTTGCTCGCCTCGGCGACCAGCAACATGCCGGGCTCCCTCTCGATCACGGCAGCGATGCCCTCGCGCATCAGGGGGTGATCGTCGACGACGAGCACCTTGATCGGCTGGCTCGTCGGGCCCACGGCGTGCATCGGGTGTCTCACTGGAGTCGAACGGTGCTCGCGAGTTTACACACGGGGTCGGTGCGGCACCTGGGCCAAAGGGAGAGGACGCGGCCGCCCTACGGGTCGTGGCGGCAAGACATGACAAGCGGCTCAATGTGTCGTCTCACAACCCGACATTCGGAGGATTCACCATGTCGATTCAATTCGATCAACGCCCGGATCGGCGCGAGTTCCTGCAAGCGGCGTCCCTGCTGGGCCTGACCGCGCTGGCCGGTCCGGTGACCGCGCTGGCGCGCGACATGCGCGTCGCGCCCGACCTGGTTCTGTACAACGGCCGCATCAGCACGCTGGACCCCGCACGGCCCGACGCCGGCGCGGTGGCCATCAAGGACGGCATGGTGCTGGCGGTCGGCAGCGACGCCGAACTGGTGCCCCTCGCCGATGCGCAGACCCGCGTCGTCGATGTCGAGAGGCGCCGCGTGATCCCCGGCCTGACCGACTCGCACACGCACGTGATTCGCGGCGGCCTCAACTACAACATGGAGCTGCGCTGGGACGGTGTGCGCAGCCTGCATGCGGCGCTCGAGATGCTGAAGGCCCAGGCGCGGGTGACGCCACCGCCCCAGTGGGTGCGCGTCGTCGGCGGCTGGAACGACACCCAGTTCGTCGAGAAGCGCCTGCCGACGCTGAAGGAGATCAATGAAGCGGCGCCCGACACGCCGGTCTTCGTGCTCAATCTCTACAACCAGGCCTTCCTGAACCGCGCTGCGCTGCGTGCGGTGGGCTACACGCGCGACACGCCACAACCGCCGGGCGCCATCATCGAGCGCGACCACAAGGGCGAGCCCACCGGCCTGCTGCTGGCCGAGCCCAACGCCTTCGTGCTCTACAACACGCTGGCCAAGGGCCCGAAGCTGGACTTCGACRATCAGGTGAACTCCACGCTGCATTTCATGCGCGAGGAGAACCGGCTCGGGGTCACGTCGGTGGGCGATGCCGGTGGTGGCTTCCAGAACTACCCGGACGACTACGCAGTCATCGACAAGCTGGCCAGCGAGGGTCGGCTGACACTTCGCTTCGCCTACAACCTGTTCCCGCAGAAGGCGAAGGCGGAGCTCGACGACTTCCGGCGCTGGATCGCGACGGGCAAGCCCGGCGACGGCAGCGACATGTACCGCCTCAACGGCGCCGGCGAGATGCTGGCCTTCTCGGCCGCCGACTTCGAGGACCTTCTCGTGCCGCGGCCCGAGATGCCGGCGATGATGGACGC
>NZ_JBFUCB010000239.1:0-8420 GCF_056405435.1 Rhizobacter sp. P1_G5
GTAGTTTCCTGGGCCTGCAGCATGCCGAGTTCGGGACGGAGCAACTGTCGCTTCATGCCGGCGTACTCGGCATCATCTTGTGTCATGCCTTGGAGCTGAACCATGACGCGTTCGAGCCTGCCTCTCAACTCGGGGCTCTCCACGGCATCCTTGAGTGTCGGCAGCATGTCGAGCGAGAAGCGGATCTCCTTCGCTGCGCGCGCGCGCGCCTGGACGAGGCCGCTGCGATTCAGGCCGAGGACGGCGATCGTGGTCTGTCCCCGCACGGTATCGCTCGCGACCGTCCCTGACCAGTCGAAGACAAGATGCATCTCCGGATCATCGATGCACGGATTGAGGAGCATCGGTGCCTCCAGGGCCAAGTTGTCGCCCGGGCCGAGCGCGCGATTCGCCTCATCCGCCAGCGGGAAGCGATTGGCTTTTCCGCTCACAACCCGCTGCTGCTCGTTCTCGTGAGCACGCTGACGGTTGCAGTCGATGCAAGAGATGAGCAGGTTGTTCCAGTCGCTGGCGAGCCACCAATAGCCGGGATGGGAGCGGTTCTCCGCGACGCCGCCCTTGGGGCGGTACATCTCAATGTCCGGTGGGGCTGCTGACGTGATGCGCGTCTCGCAATAGGCGCACTTTTCGTGGAAGAGTGTGCGCAGCGCCTGCGAGACGTCCTTTGACTTGAAGACGGCAAAGTCGAAACGACGCTGCCGATCGTACTGATTGAAGAATGCGTGCGCGCGTGCGCGCTCCTCTTCGGCACGGCCTCCCGATGCGAGCGACATCGGGATCGGGACACGTGATCGGTCGACGTGGATCATTCCCAACCTCCCCTGGGATGGGATTGTGAGCGCCGGGACTGCCGGTTGCAACGCGCAGCGAGCGCGTGGAGGCGCTCAGCGGTCGTCGCTAGACTCGCCAAATCGAGGCTTTCCAGCGATGCAAGTGTTTCGTCTATCCGATTGCGGATGCGCCGCTGAATGGTGCATCCAGCGGTTTCGTGGCGTGCCTCCTCGGCCGTGCCGACCTGAAGCATCACGACGATTCCGGCAGCGTGGCACAGGCTCACGAACGGTGATGCATCGGACAAGAAGAGGTGTATCACCCGAACCCGCTCCTGCAGGCAGACTTCTAACTGGGTCTCGAAGCCGTCTAGTGCGTGCGCAACAGGCGGGACCAACGAGACCCCGAACGGGCGATCAGTTAGCGCGCGAGTCTTGCGGATCTGGTCGCGAATGAACACTGGTGGCCTGCGGATCATTCCCAGCATGCCGAGGCCCCGTACTCACTGCAGCGGCGAGCTCAGCTCGCGCAACGCCTCCCATGCCCGCCTGGATGATCGGGTGACGGATTCAGAAGAGTCTGGTGAAGCACGTTGAAATCATGGGCCTGCTCCGTCGACGATCACCCCACTTGTCTGAAGTATGCCTCTCGGCCGTGGCCCCTGGGCGTAAAGCGGGCGGTAGCGACCCGGTGTACAGCTACTCGCTCAAGCAGGGCATCAACGATGGCTTCCTGACGCCGTTCAAGGTGGTGCAGATTGCCACCACGGTGGACGACTACGTACACACCCCTGACGACGAGGTCACCTTGACCTCGGGCTTCTTGAGTACCTCCTTGGCGGTCGACGGCACCATCTCGACGATGGCCGGCTGGAGGCTTGCGGCCGATGCTGCGCCAGAAGTCCTCCTTGAGCGCCTCGATCATCTGGTCTCGGAGATTGGACCAAGGCGTGAGCACCAACGTGCGCACGCTCAAACTGATCAGGGACGCACAAGCGATGACACCAGTCTTACCGGTGCCGGTCGGCATCCGAATCAGGCACGGATCTGGATGAGTCCGGCTTTGTAGGTGCGCGACGAGGAACTCGAGCGCCTGGCGCTGATGCGACCACAGCTTGATGTCGCCTGGAACGTCGATGAACATTCGTCAGTTCCCATCTCGTTTCTTGTCGCGTTCTGGCACCTAGCGGATTCCGCGAACGGGCGCATCCCCACCGATGGGGCGCACAGGATCACCGATCCGAGCGGCACAACCATTTCGTCAGAGCGTGATGTCGACGCGGACATACAGGTCGCCGGCTCCAAGGGCGGTCGTTGCGTGCAGGTGCGTCTGGCCTTTGAGCTCCTTGACCAGTTTGTTCCTGGGCACTTCAGTCCCTGCCACTTCGCTGCCGTGCTTGTGAGGCAGCGTCGACAGCACGCTCTGCATGCGGCCCGGCTTGTTCGCTGCGCCCTTCTTCGTGAAGCCGTTCCACATCGTCTTCGGCGTCGCATTCAGGCTGCCGTGGTGCCCGACCTTGTAGAGGTCGACGTCGGCCAGCAGCTTGAGGTATTTGTCCTTCGACAGCGCAACCGACCAGTTTTCGATCTGGGCGTCGCCCGGGAAGAGCAGTTTCTTGTTCTTCGTCTCGAACAGCAGGATGAGGCTGGTGTTGTTCATCTGCTTGTCGAGCGCACGCACGATCTGCAGGAGTTGCTCGCCGTGAGCCTGCTTCATCCGGTAGGCAATCCACCGTGCATGCGCGGGCAGCTTCCCGCCCTTGGCGATCACGTGACCGGGGAATACCGGGCTTCCGTCTCCGACCTGGGCCTCGACATCGCCTGCTCTTCGTCCTTGGAGATGCCAGTACTCGGCGGAGTCCACGGACCTTTGCTTGCGGATTGCGTCCGACTGGCGGAGCGTTGGGGGCCCGAGCACATGCACCTTGATGCCTGGCAGGATGGCGCCGAGCCCGGCGTCACTCTCGTGATAGGCGTAGACGTTTCGACCCATCGAAGACAGGTTGTCGACTGCGGACTTGTTCTTGATGTTGTCCTCGCCGATGAAGCGCAACTGCGCGCCGATCTGGCGGCTGAAGAAGTTGGGCTTGCGATCGAGAGCTGCAACGGCGTGCGCCGCCACGTCCTGCATGTCACGGAGCGCTCTTGTGGCTGCGGCCTTGCCAGCGAGTGCTCTTGCTGCCGGTCCCTTCGCGTCGACCGCTAGGTTCTTGTCCTCGGTCCACGGCTGCAGCACGACGCGCGGCTTCAGGGCACGGATGACGTCACCCGGGCCGTCGCCGCTGGGCTTCGTCGCAAACCCGCTGATGTGGTCGGCGTGCCGGTGCGTCGCGACCACCGCATCGAGCTTGCCGCCGCACTGCGCCTTGATGTCGTTGGCGATCAGGAGCAGGTGGTTGTCGGCGACATTTTTGGGTAGGCCCGTGGTTCCGAAATCGATCAAGACGTGGCGCTTGCTCTGGTCCGAGTAGTCGAAGCGGAGGAGAAAACAGTCCCCGAAACCGACTTGATATGCGAAGAGCGTCGCCGAGACAGGTAGGAGGGCCATCATGCGTCCCCTTCGGCGCCCAGCCGGCGGCGGTGCATGTCTGCGAACCGATGGCGCGCACTCCTAGGCTGGTCGAGGAGGTCGTTGTCCCACAGGTACTGAAGGCGCGCCCCCTGCCGCTCGGACTCGTCGAACGACCTGCTGATGTGGTACTTGATGCGTCCGTACTCGTCGAAGACGAGAGTTCCGCCACCATAGGCGGTGACGCGCTGCGTCGTCGGCATTCCATCGGGTCGATCGATGCCCAGGACGGTCTTGACCTCGGCAGCATATAGGTTCAGCACCTGCACATACTCGCAGATCGTCTCCTTCAGGAAGAAGCCATCGGGTGCCTGGCGAACGCTGGATCGCACGGACTCGATGCGGGTGTAGCAGCGGTCGTCGAGCCCGAGCGTGCCGCGGTTCTCCCAGACGAAGCGGAAGACTTCCTCTTTGTCATGCAGCATGGACTCAAAGTGGGTTCGGCTATAGATGATTCGCTCACGGTCGGTGAAAGACGCCCACTGGCCGGTCTTAGGATCGATCTTTCCGCCTGTCGCCAGAACGCCGTACTCGGCAAACGTCTCTCGCAGCAGTTCGCGATAGCCATAGCGCGTGTCGTTGGGTACGGTCTCGGCGTCGGCGGTCAGGACGGCGGCGAGGAAATCTCCAAACGRCAGGTCCACCGGGGGGCAGTAGTCGAGCCCGCGGATGGCCATCGTCAGCAGGTTGTCGGCAGCCTTGGCACCTTCCTCCGCGACCATGTCGAGGTTGTACTGGTCGCCCTTGAATGTTCCGAGACCTGCGATGCGGCTCAGCCACATCTTCAGGAAGGTCTGCATCATCGCCGCAGCGAATACCTCGCCGCGGTCGTGCTCTTCCTGGTACTCGGGAAGCTCGAGTAGGTTGGGTCGCGGCTTGAGCTTGATGGAGCGGCGCAGCGCATCCGCTCGCGCACCTTCCAGCTCCGAACCAAACTGCTCGCCGAGCCCGAGCAGCAATGAGGCCTCGATCGCACTCCGGGTCAGCGAGGACCCTTTTATCAGCCGAATCGACTTGCCCTTGGGCGGGACCTTGCCGCGCCCGAGGAGCCCCGACATGACGATCTCCTTGAGCGAGAACACCGACAGCAGCGCCACGACGTCCGAGAACCCTTCGTGGAACGCCGCTTGGTCGGGGGTGGACGGGTACGTGAAACCGTCTCTGAGCCCGTCGAGGATGGCGTGCGTGGCCTCGTGCGCGACGATGTCGTGCGACAGACAGGTGAAGATGGGACGGTCTCTGCGTGCGGACTTGAAGTAGCCGAACATCAGCGCCCGGTCCTGTTCCGAATAGAAAGCATTTGCCTCGAAGAACGCGTGTGGTGCGACGTGAAGCTGGTGCCCTTCGAAGCCCCATGCCACGCGCCGCCCCAGCGCGAATTCGAAGCGAGCCAGCGTCCGCATCACGACGGCGTAGCAGTGCTGAGCGTGGAAGCGCGGATCCGCGAGTGTCTTCTCTTCCCATCGCTTGCGAGCCGCGATCGTCATCCTCTCGTCGGGAGCGTACGGATCCAAGTCCTGCTCCTTCTGCGTCGGACCGAAGGTGCGCGGCGCGTAGAGAACATTGGCACTTGCATCGAAGTCGACGACCTTGACCCGATGCCCAACCGGACCTGAAGACAGGACCTCCGCCGGGACCTCCACCTGCGCGAATGCGATTCGGCCTCCCAACTTTACGGCAGGGTCTTGCGCAAGGATCGTGAGCTTACGGGTATTGGTAGTCGGAGGCATGAGGACTCCAGGATGACACCATGGCGCGACGGCGTCGCCCGACAAGTACGAGCAAGTCATGATTACAGGCTTGATAGGCAGATTTCCACATCCACAAGACATAGGAAGGCCGGCCGCGCTGAGTCGACTCGGTCCATGGCGGCGAGTCGCCGCGACCGGTATGCCGTTGCCGGATCTCATCAAATCGATGGATGAACCCACCGCGCGCGGTGAGTAACGTCTCCGCTCACGGAGATTCCGGGCGAGGGGTGGAATGCAAAAGAAGATGATCGGCGCGGTAGCGGCATTGGCGCTCGCTGCCTGCGGGAGCAAACCACTTAGATTCAAAGACGCGGCCGAGAGAAACCAGTCGGTCGAGAACCTGGACGATGCTGAACCGGTGCATCGTGGCCGTTCTGGCGGTGACGCCTCGGGAGGAGGTCAAGGCCAAGCTGCGTCTCAATCTGAAGATCGACGAGAGGGACCTGCGCAACCTGGCGGTCCCGGTCACGTTCGCCCTGCTCGACAAGTACCTAGACATCCTGAGGTTCCAGGCGTCACTCGCTGGCTCTAGTGCCTGACTCGCACCGGCTCGATTCACCTTGAGTCTTCAACGGAGTGCACATGGATCTACTACATTTCGCAGGGGTCTTGATTGCCTCCGCCGGCGGTACTGCGGTCGTCCTGGCCGGCCTTGCGGGATGGCTGGGGAAGGTCTGGGCCGACCGCATCTCGCAGGAGCACAAGGAGATGGGCCCCGAAGCAGCCAGGGCCGTGAGCAAGCGAGTGGCGGCAATCGCTGCAAAGCGATCGACCCGCTGTGGAGGACTGCTTCAGGCAGGTTGCTGTCGCCCCCGTGTCAGACCTGACCGCTAGCAGCTATCTGGACACGGAAGGAGCTTGCCAGCACGCGAGAGAACGCTGCCGATTGCTCCCGGCACRGTCATGAGCCGTGCGGATCAGATCGTTTGTTCCCCCAATATCGAGGATGAACGCAAGCGCCCGAGCTGATTCAATGTCCGATTGCGGCGTCTGGCCGCCGAACAAGTGGGCTAGAGCTTCTCATGGGGGCGATAGCCCCGCTCTGGAGGGCTACCCCATGTCTCAAAGAGCCTCTCACCGACTCAGGCGAGTCGTTTCGGGTGTTGTTGTATTGGCGATCGCCGGCTGCGGAATCTTTAGTCCGTATGAGCACGCGCCGATGCTGGAGACACCGCCCATCGAGGGGCTGCAGCTCGCGGGTGATGCCGAAGCGGCGATGGCTTGGGCTGAGCAGTTCCGCGGCAAGTACTACCACAACCTCAATTCGGCAGCCGGCTTCCGCAACGTGACGGGCGCATTGCTCATCGGATTGAGCGGCTGGGCGGTCTACAACGGACTCAAGCCCACCGATGGCGACGGGCCGACAACAGCCGATGTACGCCGAGGCACCCGACTAGGCGCTGCGGCCGCGAGCGTATACGCCCTGCGTCAGTTCCTGGTCAATCCCGGCCAGGAAGCGATCTTTGCCGAGGGCTACCGGGCGATGACATGCCTCATGCTGCAGGCAGCACCGCTCCTCGTGACCGAGGCGAGCGATCGCGCGAAGGTTGCGCCATTCGCATGGCCGACGGCGACGCCGGGCAGTCTCGTTGCGCCGTACGCGCAACCTGCGGCATCTGACAAAGGCGTGCCCTTGCCTTTTTCGGCGTCCCCGCCCGGAGAACTCGATCGGTTCCGGATCGCGCTGGATCGCCTCGAAGCGAAGATCCAGTACGTCAACGTCGAGCTCGCCGAGGTCCGAGGGCGAGCCTCTGCGATGCTCGAGGTCCGGGATGAGCTGAAGAATCCGAAGAGCACCATCTCCAGGCAGATCGCGTCGACACAACGCGCGCTGCTGTACGCGCGCAACGCGGTGAACGACGGACGCCTCCTGCTACGCACCTACGAGAGCGCTGGGCGCGAGATCCGCGGACGTGCTGCCATCGTGGTCGCAGCGGTGAATGAGCAGGCCCAGGCCAAACAGGCCGACCTGTCCGGGGTAACCGATCTGTTGAAGAATGCGCAGGACATTACCGGCTCCGTATTGAACATCGGCGGGTCCACCGCAGCGGATCAGGTGGACCTGACCACCTCGCCGAGCGAGGACGTTTCGGCCCTTCTTCTGCAAGATGGCCCCCCGGCGCCCGGTGTGATGGTCAACGTCGCCGGCAGCGTTGCAATCGCCTACTTGGCCGCACAGGCCAGTACAGCCAGCACGCGCCAGTCACTCGCGGCGCAGCAGGTAGCGCAGACCGCAGCCCAGACGTCGGCCGCGAGCACGCCATATGTTCCTTCTGTTCCTGCCACGCCTTCCACGCCCCGTGCCAGTGATCCACCGGCGCCTGCCGCCTCGACGGGCTCCGCGTCACAGCCAACCAAGTCCAAGGAAGTCAAGAAGCTCGCAACACCCAAACCCGTCGCCAAGGCGGCGCCCCCGGTCACCACGCAGGAGCTCTCCAAGCTGCGTGAACAACTGGATGGCCTCATCAAGCAGGCGACGACGAACGAAGCCGATGCGCAGAAGAAAAAGGACGAACAGCAGCGTGCCAAAGATCAGTCTGACTGGAACGCCCGGCTCGACAAGCTAAAGGCGCAGTCGGAAGAGCGCCATCTGCGCTGTGCGGAGCAGCCCAAGAGTGGCGGCTGCATCACGCACCTGGCCAAGGAAACCGAGAACCTGTATGCCGCGCGACGACCGGTGGTGCACGAAGTACTCGCGTTTCGGGCCAAGACGCGCGCTGTCGCGCTAACCCCTGAGTGTGTCGAGCTGGCAGTCCTGCGAGTCGCGCCGAATGACGTCATCCGCGCCCATCCGGGCGACACGGTGTCGTTCATCGTGACGCAGCGTGCTTCCGGTGCACCGCTGGCGGTAATGCAAGGGTCCCCCGACCCGAAGAGCGGCGCGACATTCAACTTCCTTGCGCAGCAGGGCACCTCGCACTACGTCGCCAAGATCGATCTCGGCAAGGACATGCCGAAGCAGACGCTCAAGCTGGTGGTTTCCGACTCGAAGGGCGTGGTGACGCAAAACCTGTCGGTGGTGGTCGGTGATCCTTTGCCACCCCAGCGCGTCGATCTCGCAACCGCCGCCAAGAGCGCGACCGCGGCGGCCGTCGCCGCGCAGACGGCGGCGGACGGCGCCGCGGCGGCTGCGAAGTCGGTCGCCAAGGCAGCCAGCGATGCGCAGGCCGCTGAGGCCGGGACAAAGTGAGCGTCATGCGACGCTGCACATCGCTCCGACATGACACGCTCCTGCTGGGCTTGCTCGCGCTGGCCACGGCGCCCAACGTCGCGCAGGCAGGGCCTCACGAAACCACTGCGCTGTGTACAGTGCGCAGCCAGATCGTCGTG
>NZ_JBFUCB010000240.1:0-8407 GCF_056405435.1 Rhizobacter sp. P1_G5
CCCGTACTGCCTGCCGCTGCCGCTGTCGCCGCACCTGGCGGCGCGCGCCGCCGGCGTGCAGATCGACATCTGCGAGCTCGGCCGGCGCTACCGCGACCTGGCCGCGCTGGCCGACGCGGTCGTCGTCGAAGGCGCCGGCGGCTTCCTGGTGCCGCTGAACGACACGCAGACCGGTGCCGACCTCGCGCAGGCACTCGACCTGCCGGTGCTGCTGGTGGTGGGCCTGCGACTGGGCTGCCTGAACCACGCCTTGCTGACGCAGGAGGCGATCCGCGCGCGCGGGCTGCGCCTGGCCGGCTGGGTCGCGAACCGCATCGACCCGGCGATGCGCGCGGCCGACGAGAACATCGCGACGCTGCGCGAGCGCATCGACGCGCCGCTGTGGGCGGAGCTGCCGCACCAGCCGCACGCGACCGCGCAGGACATGCTGCCCCACTGGACCGCGCGATGAATGCCTTCGACCTCGGCGAGATGACCGCGCAGCTCGACGCGCTGGACGGCGCCAGCCTGCGCCGGCGCCGCCGTGTCGTGCAGCAGGTCGACGGCCCGCGCATGGTGGTCGACGGCGAAGCGCTGCTCGCGTTCTGCAGCAACGACTACCTGGGCCTGGCGCAGCACCCGGACCTGATCGCCGCGGCGCAGCGCGCGGCTCGGCAGTGGGGCGTCGGCGCGACCGCCTCGCCGCTGGTCTGCGGCCACACCGAGGCGCACGACGCGCTGGAGCGCGAACTCGCCGCGTTCGTCGGCCTGYCGGCGGCGCTGAGCTTCTACGCCGGCTTCGCGGCCAACGTCGGCCTGCTGCCGGCGCTGGTGGGGCGAGGCGATGCGCTGTTCTGCGACGCGCTGAACCACGCCTGCCTGATCGATGGCGCGCGGCTGTCGGGCGCGCAGATCGGCGTGTACCCGCACGGCGACCTGGAGGCGCTGGCCGGGCGGCTCGCCGCGTCGACCGCCGAGCGCAAGCTGGTGGTCACCGATGCGGTGTTCAGCATGGATGGCGACCTCGCGCCGCTGCCCGGGCTGCTGTCGCTGTGCGAGCGCCACGACGCCTGGCTGCTGATCGACGATGCGCACGGCTTCGGCGTGCTCGGCCCCGACGGGCGCGGCACCGCGGCACATTTCGGGTTGCGCTCGAAGCGACTCGTCTACATGGCGACGCTCGGCAAGGCGGCCGGCGTGGCCGGCGCGTTCGTCGCCGGCGACGCGACGCTGATCGACTGGCTGCTGCAGCGCACCCGCAGCTACATCTTCGCGACCGCGATGCCGGCGATGCAGTGCGAGGTGCTGCGCGAGAGCCTGCGCGTGATGCAGCGCGAGCCGCAGCGGCGCGCGCATGTGCTGGCGCTGGTGCGGCGGCTGCGCGCCGGGCTGGCCGAGCTGCCGTGGGAGAACCCGCCGTCGCCGACGCCCGTGCAGCCGCTGATCCTCGGCGGCAATGCCGAGGCGCTGGCGATGGCCGCGGGCCTGCGCGAGCGCGGCCTGTGGGTGCCGGCGATCCGGCCGCCGACGGTGCCGGCGGGCAGCGCGCGGCTGCGCATCACCTTGTCGGCGGCGCACACCGAGGCCGAGGTCGACCGGCTGCTGGATGCATTGCGAGAGATCGCCGCGAAGCGTAGAACCTGTTCACCACACCCTGAAGGAGACCCTCATGTCTGATCGCATCGTCATCGTGTCCGCCGCCCGCACGCCCATCGGCGGCCTGCTGGGTGATTTCAGCGCGCTGGCCGGCCACCAGCTGGGCGCGATCGCGATCAAGGCCGCGGTCGAGCGCGCCGGCATCACCGGCGACGCCGTCAACGAGGTGCTGATGGGCAACTGCCTGATGGCCGGCCAGGGCCAGGCGCCGGCGCGCCAGGCGGCGCTCGGGGCYGGGCTGCCGCAATCGGCCGGGGCGGTGACGCTGTCGAAGATGTGCGGCTCGGGCATGCGCGCGATGATGTTCGCGCACGACATGCTGAAGGCCGAGAGCGTCGACGTGATGGTGGCCGGCGGGATGGAGAGCATGACGAACGCGCCGCACCTGATGTTCGCGCGCAAGGGCGTGCGCTACGGGGCGGCCCAGATGTTCGACCACATGGCGATCGACGGGCTGGAGGATGCCTATGACCGCGGCCGCGCGATGGGCGTGTTCGCCGAGGAGTGCGTGGCCAAGTACCAGTTCACCCGCGAGGCGCAGGATGCGTTCGCGATCGCTTCGACGCAGCGCAGCAAGCAGGCCAACGAAGACGGCAGCTTCGACTGGGAGATCGCGCCGGTGACGGTCGCCGGCAAGGCGGGCGACACGGTCGTGAAGTTCGACGAGCAGCCGTTCAAGGCCAAGCTCGACAAGATCCCGACGCTGAAGCCGGCGTTCAAGAAGGACGGCACGATCACCGCGGCGAATGCGTCGAGCATCTCCGACGGCGCCGCGGCGCTGGTGCTGATGCGCGAGAGCACCGCGAAGCGTCTGGGCAGCCAGGTGCTTGCGCGCATCCATGCGCACGCGGTGCATGCGCAGGCGCCGAACTGGTTCACCACGGCGCCGATCGGCGCGATCGAGAAGGTGCTGAAGAAGACCGGCTGGGCCGCGAAGGAGGTCGACCTGTGGGAGGTCAACGAGGCCTTCGCCGCGGTGACGATGGCGGCGATGCACGAGTTCAAGCTGCCGCACGAGATCGTCAATGTGCACGGCGGCGCGTGCGCGCTGGGCCACCCGATCGGCGCCAGCGGTGCGCGCATCGTCGTCACGCTGCTGGGCGCGCTGCGCAAGCGCGGTCTGAAGCGCGGCGTGGCCGCGCTGTGCATCGGTGGCGGCGAGGCGACGGCAATGGCGGTGGAGCTGGTTTGACGGGCACGCGGCGGTCGTCGCTCGCGCCGCCGGTGCGCATCGGCACGGCGGGGTGGGCGATTTCCGCCGCGAATGCCGCGGCGCTGCCCGGCGACGGGACGCACCTCGAGCGCTATGCGATGCGGATGAACTGCGTGGAGATCAATTCGTCGTTCTACCGCGGCCACCGCACGCAGACCTATGCGCGGTGGGCCGACAGCACGCCCGAGCACTTCCGCTTCGCGGTGAAGCTGCCGAAGCGCATCACGCACGAATGCCGGATGGCGGATGCCGACGAGCTGCTCGCGCAGTTCGTCGACGAGGCCGGTGGGCTGGGCCCCAAGTGGGCCGTTGCATTGGTGCAGCTGCCGCCGGGGCTCGCGTTCGATGCCGACGTGGCGGGGCGCTTCTTCGGGCGGTTGGGCGAGGCCTTCGACGGCGCCGTCGTCTGCGAGCCCCGGCACCGCAGCTGGTTCACGTCTCAGGCCGACCAACTGCTGGCGCGCTGCGAGGTGGCGCGCGCGGCCGTGGACCCCGCGAAGTGGCCGCATTCGGAGCACCCCGGCGGGTGGGCCGGAGCGTCGACGGCGCGGCGCCCGGCCGTCTTCTACTTCCGCTGGCACGGCTCGCCGCGGACCTACTGGTCGGCCTACGACGAGGCATGGCTGCGCGAGCGTGCGCAGGTCCTCGCGCAACTGCCGGCGCACGCCGAGCGCTGGTGCATCTTCGACAACACGGCGGCGGGCGCGGCATTGCCGAACGCCCTGCAGCTGGAGACACTCACGACCCCATGAACATCCTCATCATCGGCGCTTCGCGCGGCATCGGCCTCGAGTTCGTCCGCCAGTACCGCGAGGCCGGCGCGCGCGTCACTGCGACCGCGCGCGACGAGGCCGGCATCGCCCGCCTGCAGCAGCTCGGCGCCGAGGCCTTCGCGCTCGACGTGACCGACACCGCCAGCGCCTCGGGTCTCGCCTGGCGCATCGACGGGCAGGCCTTCGACGTCGTCGTCGTCAATGCCGGCGTGCTCGGGCCGCAGCTGGCGGCGCCGCAGACGCCGAGCGAGGCCGACTTCGATGCGGTGATGCACACCAACGTGCTCGGCGCGATGCGCATCCTGCCGCAGGTGATGGAATCGCTCGCGCCCGGCGCGAAGCTCGCGGTGCTGTCGTCGCGCATGGGCTCGATCGGGCTGCGCAGTTCGGGCAGCAGCTGGCTGTACCGCGCGTCGAAGGCCGCGCTCAACTCGGTGCTGAAGGACATGTCGTTCACGCTTGCCGGCCGCGCGACCTGCGTCGCCTTCCACCCGGGCTGGGTGCGCACCGACATGGGCGGTTCGTCGGCCGACATCAGCGTCRAGCAGAGCGTGGCCGACATGCGGCGCACGCTGGCCGCGCTGCAACCGTCGGAGAACGGCAGCTTCCTGAACCACGACCACCAGCCGCTGGCCTGGTGAGGCTGAACGAAGAATCGAGGAGACGACCCATGCTGACCGAAGACCACCGCGCGGTGCAGGACGCCGTGCGCGCCTACGTGCAGGACCGCATCGCCCCGCAGGCTGCCCGCTGGGACAAGGAGCACCATTTCCCGAAGGACGAACTGCGCGGGCTGGCCGAGCTCGGCTGCTACGGCGTGGCGGTGCCCACCGAGTGGGACGGTGCCGGGCTCGACTACCTGAGCCTGTCGCTGATCCTCGAGGAGATCGCGGCCGGCGACGGTGCCACGTCGACCATCGTCAGCGTCAACAACTGCCCGGTGTGCTCGATCCTGATGGYGTGGGGCGACGAGGCGCAGAAGGCGCTGTGGCTGAAGCCGCTCGCGCGCGGCGAGATGCTCGGCGCGTTCTGCCTGACCGAGCCGCACGTCGGCTCGCAGGCCGACGGGCTGAAGACGAGCGCGGTGCGCGACGGCGAGCACTACGTGCTCAACGGCGTCAAGCAGTTCATCACCAGCGGCAAGCACGGCGACGTGGCGATCGTGATGGCGGTCACCGACAAGGCGGCCGGCAAGAAGGGCATCAGCGCGTTCATCGTGCCGACCTCGATGCCGGGCTACAGCATGGCGCGGCTGGAGGACAAGATGGGCCAGCATGCGAGCGACACCGCGCAGATCCTGTTCGAGAACTGCCGCATCCCGGTGGCGAACCGGCTGGGCGATGAAGGGCAGGGGCTGAAGATCGCGCTGTCGGGGCTGGAGGGCGGGCGCATCGGCATCGGCTCGCAGGCGGTGGGCATGGCGCGCGCGGCCTTCGAGGCGGCGCTGCGCTACGCGAAGGAGCGTGTCGCGTTCGGCAAGCCGATCTTCGAGCACCAGGCGCTGCAGTTCAGGCTGGCCGAGATGGCGACGCAGATCGAGGCGGCGCGGCAGCTGATCCACCATGCGGCGCGGCTGAAGGATGCCGGCCAGCCGTGCCTGAAGGAGGCCGCGATGGGCAAGCTGTTCGCGAGCGAGATGGCCGAGCGCGTGTGCAGCGAGGCGATCCAGATCCATGGCGGGTATGGGTACGTGAGCGATTTCCCGGTCGAGCGCATCTACCGCGACGTGCGGGTGTGCCAGATTTACGAAGGCACGAGCGACGTGCAGAAGATCCTGATCGGGCGGGCGCTGGCATGAACACCCCCATCGACTTCTACTTCGACTTCTCATCCCCGTACTCCTACATCGCCTCCGAATGGATCGAGGCCCTGGCGGCGCGCCACGGCCGCACCGTCGCGTGGAAGGCGGTGATGCTCGGCGCGGTGTTCCAGGCCGCTGAGCTGAAGAGCCCCGTCTCGCACCCGGTCAAGCGCGAGTACTCGCTGCACGACTTCGAACRCTCGGCGCGCTTCGCCGGCGTGCCGCTCGCGATGCCGGCGAAATTCCCGATCGCCACGCAGAACGCCTCGCGCGTGTTCTGGTTCCTGCACGACAGCGATCCGGCGCGCGCCGTGGCCTGGGCCCGGCTGTGCCTGCGCGCGTACTTCACGCGCGGTGTCGACCTGGGTGATGCCGCGGCACTGGCCGGGCTGGCGTCCGATCTCGGCTTCGAGGCCGGCGCGGCCGAGCGCGTCTGGACCGATCCGGTCTGGAAGGACCGCCTGCGCCAGGTCAATGACGCGGCAATCGCGGCCGGCGTGTTCGGTGCCCCGTTCTTCGTGCTCGATGGCGAGCCGTTCTGGGGCAACGATCGGCGCCCGCAGATCGAACGCTGGCTGGAGAGCGGCCCGTTCTGACTTGATCGGCCGCAACGACACGCCGCCCGATGCGGCCCAGGATCGGGCTTTCGACTCTGCCCTGCCGCCCCATCACCATGTCTGCCCTTGCCGTCGATCCGCAATCGCTGTCCGCCCCCCTTCCTCCGCCGCGGCCACGCCTGGCCTGGTCCGACGGCCTCGCGCTCGGGCTGGAGGCAATGGACCACACGCACCAGGCGTTCGTCGACCTGCTGGCGCAGGTGGCGACCGCCGATGACGAGGCGGTGCGTACTGCCTGGGATGCGCTCGTCGAGCACACGCAAGGGCATTTCGACCAGGAGGACCGCTGGATGCGCGACACCGGCTTCGCCTCCGGCAACTGCCACGCGACCCAGCACCGCGTGGTGCTCGAGGTGATGCGCGAAGGCGCGGCGCGCGGGCAGGTGGCGATGATCCGCCAGATGGCCGATGAGTTGGCCGTCTGGTTCCCGACGCATGCGCAGACGATGGACGCGGCGTTGGCGCTGCATCTGCGGGGTGTCGGCTACGACCCGGTGAGCGGCGAGGTGCGGCTGCCGCAGGCGCTGCCGGCGGGCGGGATCACGGGCTGCGGGTCGGCTTCTTGCGGCTGACGCGGCTGCCACCGGCTGCAGATTTCGTCCCCTCCGGCGGCCGCGCCATCACCCACTCGTACAAGCCCTGCGCCGCCACCGACAGCCCGCGGTCGCGCCGCCGCACCAGGTAGAGCTGCCTTTGCAGCCCGGTCCACGCCAGCGGCCGCGTGACCACGCCGGGCGCCTTGAAGTGGAACAGCGTCAGCCACGGCACGATGCTCACGCCCAGCCCCGCGCGCACCATGCCCATCACGGTGGCGAGCTGGTCGACCTCCAGCACCGCGTTCATCACCTGCGGATGCGTCGCCGCATCCAGGTACTGCCGCACGCTCGATGTGCGCGACAGGTGGATGAAGGGCCAGGCCGCCACGTCCTTCGGCCGCACCTCGGCCAGGCGGGCCAGCGGATGGCGCGCCGGGCACACCAGGTGGAAGTCGTCGCTGCAGAACGGCTCGGCGCGCAGCTCGGGCGTCTCGGCCCGCGTGGCCGCGAGCGCGAAGTCCGCATGCCCGCTGCGCACGAGCTCGATGCACGGCTCCGACAGCACGTCGGCCACCTGCAGCTCGATGCCCGGCCAGGCAGCGCGGAACCCCGCCAGCACCGGCGGCAGCCAGCCGGCCGCGAGCGACGGCAGCAGCGCGATCGAGACCCGCCCGCGCCGCCGCGCGGCCTGGTCGCGCACGCCGGCCAGTGCGCTGTCGAACTCGTCGAGCACGCGCCGCGCCGACAGCTCGAACTCGCGGCCCTCGGCCGTCAGCTCCACCGAGCGCGTGCTGCGGTCGAACAACCGCAGCCCGAGCGCCTCCTCCAGCTGGCGGATCAGTGCACTGAAGGCCGGCTGCGACAAGTGCATCGCCGCCGCGGCCCGCGTGAAGTTGCGCTGCCCCGCCAGCAGCACGAAGGCGCGCAACTGCCGGGTCGAGACATTCATTTGCATTGCAGATCAACTCATCCGAAATTGCGAATTCCCATATTAATCGCCGCTGCCTACAGTCGGCCCGATGAATCGACAACCCTTGCGCATCGGCTGCGCCGCCGGCTTCTCGGGCGACCGCACCGATGCGGCCGGCCCGGTGGTTGATGCGCTGCTCGCCGCCGGCGGCCCCGGCGTGCTGATCTTCGAGACGCTGGCCGAGCGCACGCTGGCGCTGGCGCAGCTGGCGCGCCGCGACGATCCGCTGGGCGGCTACGAGCCGCTGCTCGATGACCTGCTGCGGCCGGTGCTCGCGCGCTGCCTGGCCGGCGGCCTGCGCATCGTCAGCAACTTCGGCGCGGCCAACCCGCAGGGCGCGGCGCGGCACATCGCGGCGCTGGCGCGCGAGCTGGGTGTGCGCGTGCCGCGCATCGCGGTGGTGTCGGGCGACGACCTCGCCGGCGATGCGCACCGCGGCCTGCTGCTCGACGCGCTGGGGCCCCAGGCGGCCGCGCTGAACATCGTCGCGGCCAACGCCTACCTCGGCGCCGAGGCGATCGCCGATGCGCTGCTGGCCGGCGCCGAGATCGTCGTCTGCGGGCGGGTCGCCGATCCGTCGCTGACCGTCGGCCCGGCACTTGCGCACTTCGGCTGGGCGCGCGACGACTGGGACCGCATCGCCGGTGCGACGATGGCCGGGCACCTGCTCGAATGCGGCGCGCAGGTCAGCGGCGGCTATTACGCCGATCCGGGCTACAAGGACGTGCCCGGCCTCGCGGCGCTCGGCTACCCGATCGCCGAGATCGATGCCGACGGCGGCTGCGTCATCACGAAGCCCGCCGGCACCGGCGGGCGCATCGACGAGCACACCGTGAAGGAGCAGCTGCTCTACGAGGTGCAC
>NZ_JBFUCB010000241.1:0-8367 GCF_056405435.1 Rhizobacter sp. P1_G5
GAACAGGCCCGCCGTTGCGCGTCGCCCAACTTCGGGCCGCGGCCGGCCGGCTGCGCGGTCGAACTGGCCCTCGTCCACTCGATCAGCCTGCCGCCCGGCGAGTACGGCGGCGATGCGATCGAGCGGCTGTTCGCGAACCGGCTCGACTGGGACGCGCACCCCTACTTCCAGCAGATCCGCGGGCTGCAGGTGTCGTCGCACTTCGTCGTGCGGCGCGACGGCGAGCTGCTGCAGTTCGTCTCGTGCAACGAGCGCGCATGGCACGCCGGCCGCTCGGCCTGGCGCGGGCGCGAGAACTGCAACGACTTCTCGGTCGGCGTCGAGCTGGAAGGGCTGGAGGGCGAGCGCTTCGAGGAGGCGCAGTACGCGCGGCTGCTGCCGTTGCTGCGCGCGCTCGCGCGGCGCTATCCGCTGCAGGGCGTGGCCGGGCACGAGCATGTCGCACCCGGCCGCAAGATCGACCCCGGCCCGGGCTTCGACTGGCCGCGCGTGACCGAGGGCCTGCGCTGGCACGGTCGGTATTTTCCCGAAGGCTTGCGCGGGCCGCGCTGAGTGCCGCACGAGAGGGCCTGCGTTCGCATCGCGGCAAGCCAGTTTCCATCGGCGTCTGCGGCGCAAATCGGCGGGAGCGCAAGGCTGCGCGCGGATGCATCGCCGCAGGTGCAGCGCCGGTGGGCGCCGAGGCCGCGCGGCAATCAAAAACGGCGCGTCGAGGTGCACCGCCGCTTCATCCCCCTTGTTTGTCGGGACGCTATAGCTAGTGCTTGAAGGGTGGGGAGCCCCCAGATATAGTGTCCCTCGTGGTATTCTCTTGTCCCAACATCTTCAGGCCCGCGCCCGCCCTTGCTGCCGGTGTCAATGACGTGCGACGACATGTCATGACGAGCAGCAGCGACAGGGCGGCACCCGGGTCCCGCGTGTTGGCAAGCCGTTCCACAGCCTCACCCATCGCGCTCGTCCATCGTTCTTCACCGGTCCTTCTCATGCGTCTTCGGCGGCTCAGCGCCGGCGGCGCGCCGCAGCCTTTGCGCTGTGGGGCGGGTCCGGCGTGAGCCCTGGTCATTGAATCCGTATCGCGTCGACAGACCACAAGAAGGGGTATCCATGCAAGCAGTCAGCAACGTCACTCCCAACGCCGCCTCCTCCACCAGCAGCACGCCGCGCAGCGGCACCGGCCCCGCGGCCTCCGCGTCGGCCTACCAGGGCTACCAGATCATCCGCCGCAACGGCGCGGTCGTGTCCTTCGAACCCAACAAGATCGCCGTCGCCCTGATGAAGGCGTTCCTCGCCGTGCACGGCACGCAGGGCGCGGCCTCGGCCAGCGTGCGCGAGACGGTCGACGGGCTGACCGAATCGGTCGTGCGCGCGCTGCTGCGTTCGCGCCCGGGCGGCGGCACCTTCCACATCGAGGACGTGCAGGACCATGTCGAACTCGGCCTGATGCGCGGCGGCCACCACGAGGTGGCGCGTGCCTACGTGCTGTACCGCGAGCGCCGTTCGCAGGAGCGTTCGAAGCAGGGCCACGTGGCCGCGGCCGCCGCCGAGCCGGCGCTGATGGTGATCGACCGCGGCCAGCGCGTGCCGCTCGACTTCGCCCGCCTGCAGGTGCTGATCGAATCGGCCTGTGCCGACCTGGGCGCCGACGTGAAGCCCGACCCCATCCTGGCCGAGACGCGCCGCAACCTCTACGACGGCGTGCCGATCGATGAAGTGCACAAGGCCGCGATCCTGGCCGCGCGCACGCTGATCGAGAAGGACCCCGGCTACACCCGCGCCACCGCGCGGCTGCTGCTGCACACGATCCGCAAGGAAATCCTCGGTGAAGAGGTGCTGCAGGCCGAGATGCCGGCGCGCTACGCCGACTACTTCCCCGGCTTCATCAAGAAGGGCGTGCAGGCCGAGCGGCTCGACGAGAAGCTGCTGCAGTACGACCTGGTCCGCCTGGGCGCGGCGCTGAAGGCCGAGCGCGACCTGCAGTTCGACTACCTCGGCCTGCAGACGCTGTACGACCGCTACTTCCTGCACATCAACGAAGTGCGCATCGAGATGCCGCAGGCCTTCTACATGCGCGTCGCGATGGGCCTGGCGCTCAACGAGATCGACCGCGAAGCGCGCGCGATCGAGTTCTATGAAGTGCTGTCCAGCTTCGACTTCATGAGCTCGACGCCGACGCTGTTCAACGCCGGCACGCAGCGCTCGCAGCTGTCGAGCTGCTACCTGACGACCGTCGCCGACGACCTGGAAGGCATCTACGAAGCGCTGAAGGAGAACGCGCTGCTGTCGAAGTTCGCCGGCGGCCTGGGCAACGACTGGACCAACGTGCGCGCGCTCGGTTCGCACATCAAGGGCACCAACGGCAAGAGCCAGGGCGTCGTGCCGTTCCTGAAGGTCGTCAACGACACCGCCGTCGCGGTGAACCAGGGCGGCAAGCGCAAGGGCGCCGTCTGCGCCTACCTGGAGACCTGGCACCTCGACATCGAGGAGTTCCTGGAACTGCGCAAGAACACCGGCGACGACCGCCGCCGCACCCACGACATGAACACCGCGAACTGGATTCCGGACCTGTTCATGCGCCGCGTGATGGAGGGTGGCGACTGGACGCTGTTCTCGCCGTCGACCTGCCCCGACCTGCACGACAAGTTCGGCAAGGCTTTCGAGGAGGCCTACACGCGCTATGAAGACAAGGCCGCGCGCGGCGAGATCAAGCTGTTCAAGAAGATCCCCGCCAAGGACCTGTGGCGCCGCATGCTCTCGATGCTGTTCGAGACCGGCCACCCGTGGATCACCTTCAAGGACGCCTGCAACGTGCGCTCGCCGCAGCAGCACGTCGGCGTCGTGCACTCGAGCAACCTGTGCACCGAGATCACGCTGAACACCAGCGAGACCGAGATCGCCGTGTGCAACCTGGGTTCGGTGAACCTGGTGCACCACCTGAAGCAGGTCGACGGCACGGTGCAGATCGACCACGCGAAGCTGAAGAAGACCGTCGCCACCGCGATGCGCATGCTCGACAACGTGATCGACATCAACTACTACGCCGTCAAGAAGGCGCGTGACTCCAACCTGCGCCACCGCCCGGTGGGCCTGGGGATCATGGGCTTCCAGGATGCGCTGTATGAACTGCGCACGCCGTACGCCTCGGACGACGCGGTGTCGTTCGCCGACCGCTCGATGGAAGCCGTCTGCTACTACGCCTACTGGGCGTCGACCGAACTGGCGGCCGAGCGCGGCCGCTACTCCAGCTACCGCGGCTCGCTGTGGGACAGGGGGATCCTGCCGATCGACTCGCTCGACCTGCTGGCCGAGGCCCGCGGCGGGTATGTCGACGTCGACCGCAGCGCGACGCTGGACTGGTCGGCGCTGCGCAGCCGCATCGCCGAGCACGGCATGCGCAACTCCAACTGCGTGGCGATCGCACCGACCGCGACCATCTCGAACATCATCGGCGTCAGCGCGTCGATCGAGCCGTCGTTCGGCAACCTGTCGGTGAAGTCCAACCTGTCGGGCGAGTTCACGATCGTCAACGAGTACCTGGTGCGCGACCTGAAGAAGCTCGGCCTGTGGGACGACGTGATGGTGATGGACCTGAAGCACTTYGACGGTTCGCTGCGCCGCATCGACCGCGTGCCGGCCGACCTGAAGGCGTTGTACGCGACGGCCTTCGAGGTCGAGACGCAGTGGCTGGTCGAGGCCGCCGCGCGCCGCCAGAAGTGGATCGACCAGGCGCAGTCGCTGAACATCTACATGGCCGGCGCCTCGGGCAAGAAGCTCGACGAGACCTACAAGCTCGCGTGGACGCGCGGCCTGAAGACCACCTACTACCTGCGCACCGTCGGCGCGACGCATGCCGAGAAGTCGACCGTGAAGGCGGGGCAGATGAACTCGGTGTCGAGCGGTGATGGATCGTCGTCGATGGGTGCGGCGCCGGTCGCTGCGGTGGCTGTTGCGCCGGTGATGACGGCCGCTGCGCCGGTGTTCTCCGCATCGCAAGAGCCTGCCACCGACATCAAGTTCTGCGCGATCGACGACCCGACGTGTGAAGCGTGCCAGTGATGCACTGAGCAACGCGCGTGCTCATCGCGAGTCTTCGCGAATGCACGCGCGTTTTTCGATGCGACACAGCAACAGCGAAGTGCTCGCGATGTCAATAAGTGCTTGGTGTTTCAACACAACACTCTCATAATTCAACGCGTCAAGGAAGTCCACCATGTTGGTTTGGGAAGAAGACCTTAAACCCTCGATCTCTCACAAAGCGAGTCCCGCGCAGAGCCTGCCCTCTCAAGCGCGTGCGGTCGCTCCATCTCCTGACTTCGATGCTGCGATCGCAGCACCTGCCTCCCCCTTGATCCCCACCTCCCTGAACACTTCCAGCACCTCCGCTCCTGCCGCCGCGCAACGCGTGAAGGCCGCCGACAAGCGCATCATCAACGGCCGCACCGACGTCAACCAGCTGGTGCCGTTCAAGTACAAGTGGGCGTGGGAGAAGTACCTCGCGACCTGCGCGAACCACTGGATGCCGCAGGAAGTGAACATGTCGCGCGACATCGCGACCTGGAAGGATCCGAACGGCCTGAGCGACGACGAGCGCCGCATCATCAAGCGCAACCTCGGCTTCTTCGTCACTGCCGATTCGCTGGCCGCCAACAACATCGTGCTGGGCACCTACCGCCACATCACGGCGCCCGAATGCCGCCAGTTCCTGCTGCGCCAGGCCTTCGAGGAAGCGATCCACACGCACGCCTATCAGTACATCGTCGAGTCGCTCGGGCTGGACGAGAGCGAGATCTTCAACGCCTACAACGAGGTGAAGTCGATCCGCGACAAGGACGAATTCCTGATCCCGTTCATCAACGCGATCATGGATCCGAACTTCAACACCGGAACGCCCGAGAACGACCGGACGCTGCTGAAGTCGCTGATCGTGTTCGCCTGCCTGATGGAAGGCATGTTCTTCTACGTCGGCTTCACGCAGATCCTGGCGCTCGGTCGCCAGAACAAGATGACGGGCGCTGCCGAGCAGTACCAATACATCCTGCGCGACGAGTCGATGCACTGCAACTTCGGCATCGACCTGATCAACCAGATCAAGCTCGAGAATCCGCACCTCTGGACGGCGGAGTTCAAGGCCGAGATCAAGGCCTTGTTCATGACGGCCGTCGAGCTCGAATACCGCTACGCCGAGGACACCATGCCGCGCGGCGTGCTGGGCCTCAATGCATCGATGTTCAAGGGTTACCTGCGCTACATCGCCAACCGGCGTGCAACGCAGATTGGTTTGGAAGAGCTCTTCCCGAACGAGGAAAACCCGTTCCCGTGGATGAGCGAAATGATCGACCTGAAAAAGGAGCGCAACTTCTTCGAGACGCGTGTCATCGAGTACCAATCCGGTGGCGCCCTCTCGTGGGACTGACGCTTCGCTGACTGCATCACAGAGATCAGCAACAGGTCATGGACGAGATCAAGATTCGCAGGCCGTCAAGAGATCACCGCCAAGCACGCGGTGGCCAACGGCCTGCAACCCCATTCACCGTACCGGGGCGTCCCTCCTGGGCGACTTCGGACAGTGAATAACTGCCTCGCATCGGCATGGCGCCGGCGCAGGGCAGTGCTCTTTCAACTTGATCAAGGAGAAATGTAATGGCAACTGCAAAGAAGGCTCCGGCCAAGAAGGCGGCAGCGAAGAAGGCTCCGGCAAAGAAGGTCGCGGCGAAGAAGGCCCCGGCGAAGAAGGTCGCAGCGAAGAAGGCTCCGGCCAAGAAGGTCGCAGCGAAGAAGGTCGCCGCCAAGAAGGCGCCGGCAAAGAAGGCCGCGGCCAAGAAGGCGCCGGCGAAGAAGGTTGCAGCGAAGAAGGTTGCGGCGAAGAAGGCTCCGGCGAAGAAGGCCGCGGCCAAGAAGGCGCCGGCGAAGAAGGCTGCTGCCAAGAAGGCGCCTGCCAAGAAGGCTGCTGCGAAGAAGGCCCCTGCGAAGAAGGCTGCGAAGCCTGCGGCCAAGAAGGCGGCCAAGAAGCCGGCCRCCAAGAAGGCGGCACCCGCGGCGCCTGCTGCGCCTGCTGCTGCGAAGCCTGCGGCTGCTCCTGCAGCCAAGACCGCGCTCAGCCCTGCGGCTGCGTGGCCTTTCCCGACGGGCAACAAGCCCTGAGGCCGGAAGGCGTTCAGACAAAACCCGGCTTCGGCCGGGTTTTTTTCTGACCGCTACATCGGCAGCGTGTCGGCGAACCCGTTGGGTGGCAGGATCGGACCGTCACCGGCCCCGGTGCGGCCGCCGGTGGGCATCRGCAGGTCGACGTCGAGCTGGGATTGCATCACCGCCTGCAGGTCGCTGCGCTTCTGCTGCAGCACCGCCATCTGCTTGTGCAGCTGCTCGATCTGCTTGCGCGCCTGCTGCGCGTGCAAGCCGGCGACGTGCCGGGCCTTCTCCATCTTGTCGACCTTCTGCTGCAAGGCCTTCAGGCGGCGGCCGTACCACCAATGGCATGCGCCCCACGTCACCGCGCAGAGCGCGAGTGTCGTGAAAGCCAGGACGAGTGACTGGAAAGCCTGCATCGCGTATTCCCTTTGCCGGCTCTTTTCGACGAACCGATCAACCCCGACGACAGTATCAACATTTGTCTGACGCAGGGCGTGAAGATATCCCGGAAATGCCGATGGGTCACCCCCTCGCTCCAGGGAACCTTCCGCTCACACCCCGAGTGCCGTGCGATCGATCACATGGTTCTGGCCGCCGCGGCTGGCGATCTTCAGCGCGCCGATCCGGTTGCCCAGGCCGACGCAGCGCTCCAGCGTCCAGCCGCGTTCGAGGCCGTACAGCAGCGCGGCGCGGAAGGCGTCACCGCAGCCGGTCGGGTCGAGCACCTCGGTCGCCGGCACGCCCGGTACCCGCGTGCGCACGCCTTGCTCCCACAGCTCGCAGCCCTCGGCGCCGAGCGTCACGACGACGCCCTTCAGATGCGAGCGCGACATCGCCTCGATGCTCAGCCCGGTGCGCTCCGACAGCATGCGCGCCTCGTAGTCGTTGACAGTCACCCAGCTCGCCTGTGCGATGAAGCGGTTCAGCTCGGCGCCGTCGAACATCGGCAGGCCCTGGCCCGGATCGAAGATGAACGGGATCTGCGCATCGGCCAGCTGCTGCGCATGCTGCAGCATCGCGTCGCGGCCATCGGGCGCGACGATCGCGATGCGCACGCCGCGATCGGTCGGCACCGTCGTCGTGTGCGCCGCCTGCATCGCACCGGGGTGGAAGGCGGTGATCTGGTTGTTGTCGGTGTCGGTGATGATGATGGCCTGCGCGGTGTAGCTGTCCGGCACGTTGCGCACGAACTCGGTGCTGGCGCCCCACGACGCGATGCGCGCGCGGTACTCCACGTCGTCGGCGCCCACGGTGGCCATCACCAGCGGTTCGCCGCCCAGCTTGGCGAGCGTGTAGGCGATGTTGCCGGCACAGCCGCCGAACTCGCGGCGCAGCGTCGGCACCAGGAACGACACGTTCAGGATGTGCACCTGCTCCGGCAGGATCTGCTGCGCGAAGCGGCCGGGGAACATCGTGATGGTGTCGAAGGCGAGGGATCCGCAGATGAGGGCTGACATGGGAGGCTCCGGGAGAGGAACGCGGCGTTCGCGTTCAGGGTCGGTGATTCAGGGATAGAAGATCTCGACGGTGTAGCCGCTGACGCGGCGTCCGTCGGTGGAGAGCAGCACCTGCAGGCTGCTCTCGGCGCCCGCCGCGACCACCGGCGTCGCGACGCGGAAGTCCGACGGCGCGAGCGCACGACGCGCGACCAGCTGGCCGCTCGGGTCGCTCAGGCTCAGGTCGATCGACGGCATCGCGAGCGCCAGCGCGCTGCGGTTGCGCAGCACGACCGACAGCTTGTAGGCCGCGCCGCCATTGGCCGGCGCGAGCGCGCTGCTCTCGACGACCAGGTCGTCGATGCGGCGTGGCGCGCCGATCTCGCAATGCCATTGCTTGCAGGCCATCGCGAGCCACGGCTTGGTGTCGGGCCACTGCGCAGCGATGGTGTCGCGGAAATGCAGCGCCGCCTGGCCGGCCAGCCCGGCCAGCAGCCCGATCGCGCACAGCGACAGCACGCCGCGCACCCAGGGGCTGCGCCAGCGCTCGCGCTGGCGGGCTTCGCGCACGAAGCCGGGGGCGGCAGGCCGGGGTGCCGACGGCCGCGCGGCGGGCTTGGCCGCCGGCTTGCCCGCCTGCTTCGCGGCCGGCTTGGCCACCGGCTTGGATTTGCGGGGCGGCGCCGGCGGCGGGGCGCCGCCGTTGATCTCGCTCTCCAGCAAGTCCATGTTGAACTGCGCGTCGGAGAAATCGACCCGGTCGCGCTGCGCCACGCCCTGCGCCGGCGTCTGCGCGACGTCGGCC